>JBBAKZ010000006.1:0-14486 GCA_040403275.1 Arcicella sp.
GCTTTTATTACTTGGTACATATCCACATCGCCCGCCAAATGTGCTGCTTCGTGGAAATTTTGCAAAACGTTGCCCGTCAGATTTTCTTCTCGTTTGGTTGTTCTCAAATGGATAAAATGAATTCTATCGCCAAATCGCTCAATCATTTTAGGCAAATGATTGTCGGCTCTCACGCCCAAAGAACCCGTACAAAAGGTAATTCCGTTGGCATTGACCTCGCAAGCCGCCATCAATTGTGCTAAATCATTTTCGGTACTCACCACTCTCGACAAACCCATCAATGGAAACGGTGGGTCGTCGGGATGAATACATAATTTTACGCCCAATTCCTCGGCTAATGGCGCAACTTGTTGAATAAAATAATACAGATTTTGGCGTAATTCAGCATCCCCAATGTTGGCATAATTATCCAAAAGTCCCTGAAAACTAGCTAATTCAAACGCCTCTTCCGAACCCGGCAAACCCAACAAAACGGTATTTCTCAGTTCCAAAATTTCCTCCTCCGACATAGATTCAAACTTCTTTTTGGCAGACGTTTGAACTTCTTCGGCATAATCTTTTTGCGCATTTGGGCGTTTCAAAATATACAAATCGAAAAGTGCAAAATCTTCCCAAACAAACCGCAAAGCCCGTGAACCATCGGGCATTTCATAATTGAGATTTGTCCGTGACCAATCCAAAACGGGCATGAAATTATAGCAAACGATTTTGATGCCGCATTTGGCTAAATTACGTAAGGATATTTTGTAATTCTCGATGTAAATTTCACGAGAAGGTAAGCCTTTTTTAATGTCTTCGTGAACGGGTAAACTTTCTACGACTTCCCAATTCAATTGTGTAAATCGCTGATTATCAGCTTCAACAATCGTAATTCTTTCTAAAATAGCTGATTCGCTCCAAATATCTCCAACCGGAATTTGATGTAAAGCCGTAACCACGCCCGAACACCCCGCCTGACGAATATCCATTAAAGAAACGGGGTCATTTGGACCAAACCAACGCATTGTTTGTATCATATTTTTGTTTTTATCTTTTAGAATTCTATTTAACCAACGTTATTTTCTGCGCATTTTTTTGCGCTTTCAAAGCAAGTTCCGTGGCTAAAAAACAATGTTCTTGCGTCATTGCTGTTTCGGTTCTATTCAAAATATCATCCACTAAAAGCGTTCCGTATGGTAAATTTTGATTGGTACAATCGAAGTAAGTAGTTTCTTTTCCGTTGGTTAAAAACAAGTGATTTCCGCCTTCTCTGCCAGCAATATCAATATTTTTACGAATTTCAATAAATCCTTCCGTTCCCAGAATCGTTAATCTTCCATCTCCCCAAGAATTTAAACCATCGGGCGTAAACCAATCAACTCGAATATAACCCATACCGCCGTCGCCACGGAGCATTACGTCGCCAAAATCTTCAAATTTCGGATATTGTGGATGATGTACATTTCCTATTTGTGAGGCCACAATATCAGCTTTTTTAGTATTGGTAAAAAACAAATATTGGTCAAATTGATGAGAACCAATATCCGTAATAATTCCGCCAAATTGGTCTTTATCAAAAAACCATGCTGGCCTTGTTTTAGGGCTCATGCGGTGTGGTCCTAGTCCAATGGTTTGAATTATATTCCCTATCGCTCCTGCTTTTACTAATTCTCCCGCTTTTACGGTAGCTTTATTTTCAAAGCGTTCGCTGTACATAATTGAGTAAATCCGTCCCGTAGCTTTTTGTACTTTACGTACTTCTGCCAGCTGTTCGAGCGTGGTAATACCGGGTTTGTCCGACATAAAATCTTTGCCAGATTTCATAACTCGAATCCCCAAAGGAGCTCTTTCGGAAGCAATGGCCGAACTCAATACCAATTGAATTGATTTATCTTCTAAAATTTCTTTTTCATCTTTTACCAATTTGGCATCGGGATAACGTTTGGCAAAAGCAGCAATTAAATCTGCCTCTTTGGCAAAATACGAAACCAATTGACCTCCGCCCTTTTTCACCGCCTCCACTTGACTATAAATATGCCCGTGATTCATGCCAATTACCGAAAAATTTAGGCGGGGCGAATCGAAAATTGCTTGTTTCGTAGCCATTACTGTTTCAGTTTTGACGTGTCCCAACGCATTATTTTGAAACATCGGAATTGCCATCAATCCAGCCGCTGCCGTACTTGATTTTTTGAGAAAATTTCGTCTATTGTTATTTGAGTTTTTCATCTTGGATATTTAATTATTCGAAATTTTAACCCCCAAAGGAGTTGTTTCGGGAAGTGGAATTGGGATTTCCCGAAACAACTCCTTTGGGGGTTAAAATTTCGGGAAGTTGAGCCGAATGACTGAATTTTAACACTAATAAGTCATCTAATCGTCTATAATAATTCGTAATATAAGTTGCTGAAACGTTAGCAAATTTTACATTTTAATATAATTAGTACCGTAAGGCGCTCTTTGTGTACGATAAAGCATTGCATTGGCTTCTGCATCATTGATAAATTTCTCCGTAACTGGATTCCAATTTAATTTGCGTGGCAATTTCATCGCAATGTGGCTAATCAAACAAACGCTACAAGCCCGATGTCCAATTTCGACGGGAGAAATCGGTTCTTTTCTACTTTGAATACAATCCAACCAGTTGCCGTGTTGTTCTGCACTTTTGTACAAGTGAATTTCATTTTCAGCAATCACCGAACTCAAAATTTTAGGGTCGCTCGCATCTAATGCTTTACTACTTTGGGCTTTAGAAACAGGGTCACTTGCCGAAGCCGTATAATCACCTCTCGATACAAAAATCCAACCTTCCGTTCCTTCGTAGCGAATGCCATTTGGAAAACCACCACTCGTATACATCGTTACGCCATTCGCATAATCTGCTTTCACCATAAAATCGCCGTGAACATTCCATAATCCAGATTTGGGGAATTCCGCCACTGATTGTACCGAAATGGGTCCCGTTAATTCGGTATCCATACCCCAAGCGGCCGAATCAAAATGATGTTGCCCCCAACCAGTTATCATCCCAGCGCCAAATTGCTCGATGCGTAACCAACCTGGTCGGCCATAACCCACTTGTGGATGAACCCCAATTTCAGTATAAGGGATTTCGGGGGTTGAACCCAACCAAGCATTATAATTAAATCCTTTTGGAACGGGCATTGGCGCAGCACTTGGGCCCGACGGGTCGCCAGGAAGCCCAACTTTTACGGTATGAAGTTTTCCAATACGTCCATTTCTGACTAATTCAGCAGCAATTCTGAATTGAGGCGATGAACGTTGTTGTGTACCCACTTGTAAAATCCTCCCCGTTTTTTTAATAACATCACTCAATAAACGTCCTTCCGTAATGGTCAGTGAAGTGGGTTTTTGTAAGTAAATATCTTTCCCGGCCAAGGCTGCTTCAATGGCTGGTTGAGCGTGCCAAAAATCGGGCGTACTGATAATTACCGCATCAATGTCTTTATTCAAAAGCATTTCTTGGTAATTATCGTACATTTTTACATCCACGTATTTACTATTACCTAATTTCTTTTGATAATAACTTTCTACGAGCAATTTTCCATCTTTTAGTCGATTGCTATCTAAATCACAAACCGCCATTAAACGGGCAACATCGTGTTGCATCGTGCCCACCATGTCATGGTCACGACCGATTCGCCCGCAACCAATTTGACCAATATTGATTTTATTGCTTGGCGCATTTTTGCCAAAAACCGAGGCAGGGACAATGGTTGGAAAACCCATCGTTACGGCTGCACCTGTAAGGGCGTGTCCTAAAAATTTTCTGCGTTCCATTTGTTTAATTTAAATTATTGTTAAAATTTATTTATTCAAACATTAAACTTCGCTTATTTGAGATATTTTCAAATAAAATCAATTACTTACTCGCCTTTGTACTTTTCAAACTGCTCAGCAATTTTTGCCGAAACCGCATCACCTAAATGTACGAGTACTCTATATTTCAATTTTATCGTTTGTCCTTTTTTCAAAGTAGTTTGTTTGTCGTTCGCTGGCCAGTACATCGGTGTGGGCGAGAAAAAACCATAGTCACGAGTAAACCAGGGCGAAGGATACCACTCGTTGGATGGATGTTGCAAAATCGCCATTCCCTCGGTTTTTTCACCTCGTTTTCCGTAGCAATCAATCCACGGAGATTTTTTACCGAATGTTTCTTTTTCGCCTTTTTCACCGTTGGCATTAACCATCGTGCCGCCGTTAATAACGGCAAGGTCTGCGTCCAGTCGTCCACTAAAAAGTGAATGATTTGTTTTATCAATTTGTACATCCATCAACATCTCCATGGTAATGTCAAAATCTATTTGAAAAAGTTCTTTTGAGGGAGCAGTAATCGTAATCCTACGAAAATCTTTTACAGGGGCATTAGCGTTTGGTCGTCGCCAAATACATTCATTTTCAATCACAACTTTATCTCCCCCCGTTTCAATAATATCAGCTCGTAGGGAAACAATTTGTCCTCTTTCGAGTCCCTCTTGCCAATAATTACCCTGATTAACCTTATCACAACCAAAAAATAACGAACTGTGATGCGGATAATTACCGTTTCGCATCGAAGTGACGCTGGCGTTTGATGGCCCGTTTACTGGAAAAAAGAACGGATATTTTTCATCTTGCGAGAAAACATAGCTCGTAAAAAGATTATCATTGATACTAATATCAATTTTTGAATTGAGTTTTTGCGCAACAATTTTGGTTTGTGAAAAAGTGTTTGCGCAAGCAAAAAAGAGAAAATATACAATTAGTTTAGTTTTCATAATTACCGTTTAATTTTGCTGTTTTTAAGGCTTTGGTAGTGGTATAATATTTCACCAACATATTGGGTACTTCCCAAGCAGGCAGTTGATTTTTCGCTTGATATTTTAAGAATCGCTCCATGACTTCGCCAAAGTGTGCTTCGTGACCCGTGCGGTATAAATCTGGTATTTCGACTAACCATTCCGCTCCTTGCTTTTTCAGATTGATGCCTGGATATTTTACTTTTAAGCTTTCAAAAGTTTGAGTAAGTTCATTTTCTGAAAGATTGACTGGTTTTATGTACAGTTGTGGCACAAATTTCTCCGCTTTCCCTTGTCGAATTTCGATGTTTGCCTTCGTTCCTCTGATCAAGCAATAATGCGTGTCGCCGCCTTCAGAAGCACTATAATTCCACAAGGCACGCAATTTTGTATTTACGCCCCGCAAACGATAATTGATTTCGCCATTGCCAAAAACATGGATGGTCGAATCGTTTTTTAAATCTTTTTTTAGAAAATTGGGAAATTGGGAGGCACCGGTAATCGTCGAAAACTGACTGAGTGTCATTGGCGTTGCCCAACGTTTAGCGGCGTTGAATTTTACGTCGCTATTGGTCAAAGAAACATTTGGGAAGTTCATCCATTGTGCCAAATCTACCAAATGAACCATCACATCGGCAATTCCCTCGCCCTGTTGCGAAACATCCATAAACCAAGTTGGGCGTTTGAGTGGACTTCCAGAAACGTATTTATAGAAATAATGAATACTTTCCGTAAAAATGGCGGGTTTTTGGGGCGTTCCTTTTTGTAATTTCCCAAAAATGGCGGGTAAATGTGACAATTCTTTCTGCAAAATCGTCGTAATTTCTGAGCGTTCAGTCATGATATCGTAAAGCAAAACCTTATTTTTCTTCGCAACTTCAAAGGCTTTCTTCAATTGTTCGTATCCTTTCGCATCAATACACATCGGTTTATCGGCCAAAATATTGATACCCGCTTCGGCCGTTTTCAGAATATATTCCGTTTTTTTACGATTATTTCCTGCAATAATTAATACATTTCCAGCCTTCTCGGCAATCATTTTTTCAAAGAAATCATTGCCTTGATAAACGTTTTCTTGCCAATTTGTTGGATTTTTTGCCCGAGAATTATACGATTCAATGCGCTTGAGATGGTCTTGCAAATCTTGTCCCGAAGGAGCGTACACCTTGACTAAAGGTTCAACATTATCGTACATTTTGTTTTGAACCAATGCCGCATGAAAATGCCCAGGGTCGAGGGTGATAAACTTCACAGGTTTGCTTTGCGAGAAGGCGATTGAATGAGTTATCATCAAAGAAAAGAAAAAAAGGTATTTAGTCATGTTATTTTGGAATGTTTGTGTTGCCAGCATTTCGTTCTTATACAAACTAGTTATAGTTTATTAAAATAATATAATTTTAAACCTATCTATTTCTACCTATAAAAACAATATTTTTTTGTTTGACGAAGCTATTATAACCAAATTTGGGGCTATTTTTTGTATTAAAAAAATAAATTTATGTATATTACAGATATAAACTATCAAAAATGTTTCCGCAAACGATTCCGATAGGTTTTTAACAATCTTGTTTTTTTTATATAATTTTACAAGTATTGACAAGTGACATGATTAGTGAATAATTGACACTTTAACATAAATTTTAGCAGTTCTAAAAAAAATACAATTCAAATTATGAGTAATTGTTCAAAATGTCATAACACTGAGCATGTCTCTAAGGCGGGCTTTTTAAGAGGCAAACAACGATATTATTGTAAGCAATGTGATGTACATTTTACGGTAGAAATTGTTGGTGAAAAAGCTAGCAGAAAACCTCATCAAACCACGATTATTGATATTGCCAAACATCTAGGCGTTGCGCCTTCCACCGTTTCGAGAGCGCTGAATAATAAAGCTGAAATTAATCTTGCTACTCGACAAGAAATATTAAAAGTAGCCTATGAGTTGGATTATAAACCTAACTTATTGGCTCAAAGTCTTAACCGTGGTGAAACCCATACCATTGGCGTCATTATTCCTAATATTGAAAGGCCCTTTTTTGCGGGTGTATTGGCAGGAATTCAACAGGTGGCGAGCAATGCGGGATATCAAGTAATAATTTGTCAGTCGAATGAAACGCATCAAACTGAAATTTTGAATGTTCAAGCCTTGATGGCAAGTCGAGTGGACGGCCTTTTGATTAGTCATTCCAAAGAAACTTCCTCGTTTGAACACATCAAATTACACCTCAACAAAGGCGTTCCAATTGTTCATTTCGATCGAGTTTGTAATGAATTAGATACACCAAAAATTATTCAAGAGGATTTTAAAGGCAGTTTTGATTTGGTAGAACACCTCATTGAACAAGGCTGTAAAAGAATTGCCATTATGGCTGGGCCCGAAAGATTATTAATAAGTCAGACTCGTTTTGAAGGTTATACGGCGGCACTTAAGAAACACGGAATTGAAATAGACGAAGACTTGGTTTATCATAGTAATTTCAAAAAAGAAGATTCTTTGGTTGCGCTTAATCGTTGGCTAAATTTACCCAATCCACCCGATGGAATATTTACGGTTCATTACGCAAATGCCATTGAAATGATGGTTGAAATCAAAAAAAGAAATATAAAAATTCCCGAGGAAATTGCATTTGTCGGATTTGGAGATGAATTAATTGCTGAATTACTTGAACCATCGTTGACCGTTTTTCATCTTTTTCCCTACCAAGTTGGCGAAACCGCCGCTAGTTTATTAATTGATAATATTATCCATAAAGAAAATTTCACTCAATACAGCAAAATGGTAAAAGGTGAGCTGATTATTAGAAATTCATCTCTTAAAAAATAGCTTTAAAATATCAGCGTCGTTTGATGTTTTCTTGGACTCTTTCGCTAGCAAATAATCTATTTAACGTATTTTTTTACAAAAGCGCTATACTTAAACGTTTAGGGCTTTTATTTGCAATAAATTCAACTCAATCATTCAACCAATCTCCCCAAAACCATGAATTACATAGAATTAAAACTAATCATCAATCCTGAATTTTCGGATATTTTCATGGCTGAATTGGGTGAAATTGGTTACGAAACTTTTACCGAAGAATCCGATAGTTTGAACGCCTACATTACTGAAGATATTTTTTCGGAAAATGCCGTGGACGAAATCATGGAGCGATATTTAGGCATGACCCCGATTAGTTATTCTTATAAAACCCTAGAAAAAAAGAATTGGAACGAAGAATGGGAGAAAAATTATGAACCCATTTTAGCGGCGAACGGACGTGTTCGGGTGCGGGCAAATTTTCACGAACCTGACCCGAATGTAGATTATGAATTATTGATTAATCCAAAAATGTCGTTTGGAACGGGGCATCATGAAACCACTTCGATGGTATTGAGTTTACAAATGGATATTGACCACAAAAATAAAAAAGTGCTTGATGTGGGCTGTGGAACGGGCATTTTGGCAATTTTTGCTTCTAAATTAGGCGCTTCTGAAATCGCAGGATTTGATATTGAAGAATGGGCGGCGGAAAATTCTCGTGAAAATTGTCAATTAAATGATTGTCAGAATATTACTATTCGTAAGGGAACCATTGAGGATGAACCCGCCGAGCAATATGACCTAATTTTAGCGAATATTAACCGAAATATTTTAATACGAGATATTCCAAAATACGTAGCATTTATGAAATCTGCTCCATCGATATTGGTTGTGAGTGGTTTTTATGAGCAGGATATTGCCGACATCGAAAATGTGGCAAAGGCGGCTGGACTGGTAAAAACGAAAATGGAACAGAAAAATAATTGGGCGGCAGTAGTTTTTGAAAGGAGGTAAATGACAAGAAAACATAAATCCTCAATTTAGAATTTGGTCAGGAATTTACACAGATTTTTTAATTTGAATCGTGTAAATCCGCCTAATCCTTCTAATCTGAAGCTTAGTTTTTATTTTCTAATCAACTCTTTATCGTTGCAAAATCAAATATCAATCCGAACAATTCGTTAATTTTACAGCAGACAATCCGTAAAATCTATGAATATCAAATCATTTTTATTTAGTTTAACGCTCGTATTTGTTTACTCGTTTTCAAACGCACAAGGACTCAAATTATCAGACAAGCCCGAAGAGTTTTTGGCGGATGCTAAGCATTTTCTGGCCCTTTCAAATAACTCACAGGCTGAGATAATCACTCAAAATTTTGATAAACTTTGGAACTCTGGTAAACTTACTGACGCACAGAAGAGTAAGTTGGCGGGTGTTGCAAATTTTATGTTCAAAAAAGGCTATAAACCACCGCAATTTGTGGGACTTTTTGACGCCGTTGTTTTGGGTGTAAATAATGCCATAATGCCCCAAACTTTATTGGATAATTACTTAGAAACGCTCCGTAAATCCGTTGAAACGGGCGACACTAAAACGACCTTGCGCTACATTGAAATTACACGTTTATACTTTAATAATAGTGCATTATATTTTACAAACTTCAACCGCCTGTACGCTCAAAATGGCTCGATTGGATTCAAGTTTAATGATCAAAAAATAGAAATTAATAAGCCAGATAAGCCCTTTACACCTAATCAGCCTACAAATAGTACATCCGAACCCGAAAAAAAAACGAATGCTTGGGAAGATTGGGACGCACCACTTCCAACGGCCAGCAACACTCCCACACAAGCCCCTCTTGAAGAACCCGCTACGCAATTTTTGAACCCTGGCCCTGCCATAGAATTCAATAAAATCGACTTGATCATTGCCACGGCCAACGACTCAGTTACTTTGAAAAATACTTCTGCTATTTTAAGTATAAAAGAAGGCGTTTTACTGGGTACGGGTGGAAATTTTTCGTGGGAAAATGTGGGAATGCCCGAGGTTTTTGCCACCTTGAATAATTACAATATGGAGATACGAAATCCAAAAATAACTTCGGAATTTGCGACTATCACAAATAATCAAAAATTGAACGCACCAATTAAAGGAATTTTTGAATTTCAAAGTAAAAAGCGGGCTAAAAATGCGCCAACACTTTATCCAAGATTTATGTCTCTGCAAAATGATGTTTTTTTGAAAAATAGTGGCGATATTGATTACAAAGGCGGTTTTACGATGGTTGGTACCAAAATTTCGAGTTCATCTTTACAATCAAAATACGCTACAATTACCATTAAAAAAGATGGGAAAACGGCTTTCAGCGTTACCAGTAAACGCTTTGAAATTGGCGATTCCTTGATTGTTTCTCCATCGGCAACTTTTACGGGTTATTTTGCGGGGTCAGATTCGCTGTATCATCCTTCGGTTAAGCTGAATTATAACCGTAAAAATTTTATTCTTCGCTTGAATAAAGTGGATGCCGGCGGATTTAGAGAGTCTGCCTATTCAGATAGCTACCACAAATTGGATATCACGGCCGATGCCATGAGTTGGAACCTGAACGACCAACGCATGGACTTTTCAATCCTCACGGCTAAGAACGTAATACCTGCCCTTTTTGAATCTTTTGACTATTACAATCCAGAGCGTTTTGCGCAGATTTCGGCCAATTATAGCTTTAATCCACTCTTGGTCGTTTCTAATTTTCTCCGAAAAAACAACTTACCCTCCACCACGCTTACCGACCTTGCAAAGGCCTTCAATAAAGATGTAGTGGCTTTAAAACCCGTCTTTTTAGAAATGATGCAGAAAGGTTATTTTGAATACGACCCCAACGTTGAAATCTTGAAATTATCTCGAAAAGGCTTGCATAATTTAGCGGCTTATGCCGCAAGAAAAGATTATGATAACTTTTTAATTCCGTCTTACTATTCTTCCAATACAAAAGATACTACGTCAAATGCAAGTCTTAATTTAAAGGACAATCAATTGATTGTCAGGGGAGTAAAGCAATTTTATCTTTCTGATTCTTTAAACGTTTTTATGGCTCCTTACGATAATGTTATCAAAGTAAATAAGGATAGAAATTTTGGAATTAGTGGCGAATTGAAAACGGGTAATTTCCGATTCAGAGGTAAAGATTTATCGTTTAATTACGGGGAATTTAGCGTTAAATTAAACAAAATTGACTCGATTACTTTCGTTCCACAAAAAGAATTAGCCAAGAAAGGTCGAACCGAAATTGGCGGAGATTTGAAGTACGAAGCGGGTGTAATTTACATCAATAAACCTGATAATAAATCGGGTCGCCAGCGATTAGCAGAGTATCCTCGTTTGGTAATTCCTACGGGCGTAACGGCTTATTTCGACCACTCATATCGTGCCAATGGCGTGTACAATAAACAGATATATTTTAAAGTACCAAGCATTGATTTTGATAGTTTGAACATCAAAGATATCGACTTTGTGGGTACGTTCAATTCGGATGGAATCTTCCCGCCATTCAAAGAAACGCTGATTTCAATGCCCGATAACTCATTGGGATTCAGTCATAAAGTGCCCGAAGGAAAATACCAAGTTTATCACAGTAAAACCTTCGTAAAGTTCGAGAAACCGCTTTTGATGGATAAGCAAGGGCTACACGCAGAGTGCGAAATCAATCATTTGACTTCCCAAATTCAAGCAAAATATGCCCTTTTTACTATTGATTCGGTTACGGCAAACGGTACAACGGGCATTATCAATGAAGGCACGGTTGGGCAATCATACTACACTAAAGTTGATATTAAAAATTACTCCTTGAAGTGGCAACCAAAGTCGGATAGTATGTTGATTGAAACCAAAGGTAATTCATTCGATTTTTATGCTGCCAGTTCAAAATTAGAAGGAAAATTATTGGTTCGTCAATCGGGTTTATTTGGTTTTGGAAAAGTAAAACGCCAAGATTCTGAGACGGAATCAAACAATTTTAAATTTGGAAAAGAAGCCTTTACAGCCGATATGGCAAGGCTCTCGGTAGGAAATAATTTGAAAGTTTCCAAGCCCGCTTTATTGGGGAATAATATGAATGTTAGCTTTAATTTAGCCACGGGTTTGGTAAGTATCAAGACACCTAAAAATCTAAAATTGGACGATTCTATCAGTTTATATTTCCCGTATACAGCTTACAGAACTTCCATCAACAATGCCGAGTGGGACATTAAGAAGAAAACGATTACGATGAAAGGGGATGTAAAAAATACAACATTCACCTCTATCGAACCATCCCAAGAAGGGCTTTCATTTAATGGTTCGGGAGCTTTATATGAAATTGATAAACAGTCACTTAACATTACTGGTGTGCCTTATATCAAATCGGCAGATGCGAAAATTATTCCCGATAAAGGGGCCGTTTCTATCCGTCGAGATGCGGAGATGCGGGATTTTTATAATGCAAAATTGCAGATTGATACCGTTAATGGCTATCACAATTTAGTGAAGGGAAATATCAAAATTATTTCAAGAATGAAGTTTGAAGGAGATGCCACGTACAGATTCCCAAATCTGGCGGGTGATACGATGAATATCAGAATGGGAAATTTTGATGTGAAGGAATCATTCGTAGATATTCGTAAAAAAATCAAAGGATATACCACCACGGCAAAAGCAACGGTTGAACAAACCGATAAATTTCACCTTTCACCAAAAATATTATATCGGGGAGATATTACGATGGTGGCAACTGATAAGAACCTAATGCTCAATGGCTTCGTAAGACCAGAATATAAAAACCGGACGGATGTGGTCAATTGGATTGCGTATAAAGGTAATGGCACCGACGATGTAAATATTCAGATTCAAGCAAATATGAAAGGCGATTTGAATACGCCTATATACGCTGGTTTACACGCCAGAACTAGCTCTTCGGGTTTATACACCACTTTCTTGACGAACAAAGAAGACCCAAAAGACGAAGATATTTTTATGGTGAATGGTCAAATACGAGATATTCCGAAAACTTCCCGTTTTGAAATTGGTTCAGACGATAAAAATAAATCTTACGAAGTCAGTAGATATACCTATGACGACGAAAAAAGAACGTTGAAATTAGAGGGTAATTTTAATTTTTATAATCCTTCAAATTATCTTCAAACGGCTGGTTTTGCCGAAATGCGGGTGGATAGTGGCAAGTATAAATTCGACCAAATGATGGTGTTGAATTTCCCCATGCCTGTGGAAGTATTGAAAACAATGGCGGATAAAATTGTGAAAACAAATCTTGATGGTCAAGACAATGCCAGCGCTGACGAACCCGAAGATAAAGAGAATCTTTTAGCTAAATTAGCGAGTATTTTAGGGGGAAAAACTGTTGATGGATTGGAGCGGAAATTGAAAAATGAACATGTGCCTTTGCACACAATTAATGCCAAATTAAATACGACCATGGTAATTTCAAAGGTAAATTTGCGGTATTCTGAACAAGCATCGGCTTTTTATTCGGTCGGAAAATTAAGCATTGCCAGCATCGGGGGAACGGATATTAATTCGGAAATTGAAGGCATGATTGAAATCAATAAAACGCCCGAAGGAGATGAATTTTATTTGTATTTAGAACCATCAACCGACGTTTGGTATTTCATGGGATATTTGAAAAACGAAATGGGTGTTATCTCATCGGACGGTGATTTTAACAATGCGGTAACCGCCAAATCGAAGGGTGTTAAAAAAGGAAATGGCAAAAATGCCTACACTTTCTTGGGTGTTGGCGCAGAAGAAAAATTTGCCTTTACCGAGCATTTCAGCGACTTATTCAGACTCAAAACCGAGAAGGGTAAAAAGGTAGTGAAAAAAGAGGAAATGAAAAAAGGAGAGAAAAAGAAGGAGGAAGTGAAAGAAGGTTTTTAAATTTGTAGAAAATGTAGCACGGTTTTCCAAAATCGTAATATAATTCATGAAAGACATTCAGCCAATCATTGCAGAATTTACGGAACAAGCCAAAGCACATTATGGCAACCGTCTGGCGAAGATAATTCTCTTCGGTTCGTATGCACGTGGAGAAGCTCATGATGAATCGGATGTAGATTTATTAGTAGTTTTGAATGATGAGGAAGTAAAAACTCGTCAAGAAAGAGACTCTATTAGCGAGATGTTATGGAAACTGTTTTTAAAATATTTAATAGATTTATCAGTAATCCCAACCACGAATGACCGATACGAACATTCAGAGGAGTATTTATTCAAATTTATTAGAAAAGAGGGGAAACTAATTTATGGATAGGAATATAGAATTAGCAATATTAAAGTCGGAGGATTTTTTAGAAACCGGCAAAGACGATTTAAAAGCTAATCATGTTTTAGCAGCTGTAAATCGTTGTTATTATGCTTATTTCTGGTTAGCCAAAACATTACTTTTTAAGAAAGATATATTTGTAAAGACTCATAATGGAGTGAAAAGTAAATTTAGCGAATTATATATTAAGACAGATATTATTCCTGAAATCTATGGCAAACGTTTAGCTAAATTAATGGACTATAGACAAGAAGCTGATTATGACTTAGAAAGTAATTTCTCTGAAGAAGAAATACAATAAATGATTACTTGGACAGAAGAGTTTTTAGCTTTTGTAAAAGAAAATATAGATAAATTGTAACAAAAAGTCCTCCAAATCAGAGGACTTTACTTTTAAAAACTGTGATTAGAAATTATGGTTTATTGAATAACTAATTACAGATAACTAATCCAAATGACCGACCGCTACATGCAAAGAGGCGTTTCTGCCTCCAAAGAAGATGTCCACAAAGCCATCGAAAAATTAGATAAAGGGCTTTTTCCAAAGGCTTTCTGTAAAATTTCGCCCGATAGGTTGGGCGGAGATGATGAC
>JBBAKZ010000006.1:14496-24108 GCA_040403275.1 Arcicella sp.
AATCAGCTTTGGCGTATCTTTATTGGAAAGAAACGGGCGATATTTCCGTCTGGAGAGGCATTGCCCAAGATGCCGTGGTGATGAATACCGATGATTTAATTTGCGTAGGAGCAACGGATAATATGCTGTTATCCAGCACAATTGGTCGTAACAAAAACCTAATTCCAGGCGAAGTTATTGCGGAACTCATCAACGGAACGGAAGAAGTTTTGGAGATGCTTCGTGAGAATGGCATCGGAATTTGGAGTACGGGTGGCGAAACGGCCGATGTCGGTGATTTAGTGCGTACGATTATCGTGGATTCAACGGTGATTGCTCGGATGAAACGCTCGGATGTCATTTCAAATCATACCATTCAAGACGGTGATGTAATCGTTGGTTTGGCTTCGGATGGACAAGCCAATTACGAAAAAACTTACAACGGCGGAATGGGCTCAAATGGATTGACTTCCGCTCGTCACGATGTGTTGGGACACTATTTAGCCACAAAATATCCCGAAAGTTTTGACCCTTTCGTTCCACAAGAATTGGTTTATTGTGGTTCAAGAAAATTGACGGATTCCGTAGAGGGAAGTCCTTTGAATGTGGGACAATTAGTCCTCTCTCCTACTCGGACCTATGCCCCCGTTGTAAAGGCTTTATTGAATGAATTACGTCCCGTCATTCACGGAATGGTGCATTGTTCGGGTGGCGCTCAAACGAAGGTTTTGCATTTTGTCGATAATGTTCATATCATCAAAGATAATCTATTTGAATTACCTCCCCTTTTCAAAATGATTCAAGCCGAATCTGGCACGGATTACAAAGAAATGTACAAAGTTTTCAACATGGGACACCGTTTGGAAATATATATAAATCCACAATATGCTCAAACGGTCATTGATATTTCTAAATCATTCGAAATTAATGCGCAGATAATTGGACGAGTGGAAGCGGCTGAAAATAAAGGTCTTACGATAAAATCAGAATTTGGGGCGTTTGTTTATTGAATGAAATAAAAATTAAAATTACCTTCGTATTATAAATAAAAAACACATGACAACGATTTTAAAAGATATTATTCAGCCTCTTTTTGTTGTTTTAGGAGGGATATTTGCTTTGTATCAATATCAAAAACAACAAAAATTCAAACGCTTGCAAAATCTATCGGCACTTTGGAAGACATTTTTAAGCGATGAAAAAATGTTGGATTTATTCAATTTACTTAATCTTGCCGAAAATAAAGACCCAGAAATTATTGAGAATATCCGAAATTATGACCAAAAATGGAAATATAAATATTTGGCAATGATTGAGGAAGTGACGCTCTACGTTGATACCTTCGAAATAGACAAACCCCAAGCAAAATACTTGTTTCAATGGCATTTTTATTTTGCCTATCAGTCTGTTGATACCGTTGAGAGTTTTTGGAACAATCTGGGTGGCGCAGAAGAAATGAACGCCTCATATTGGGAAAAGTCTCGGAATTTATCAAAAGAATTTTTACCAAGCTAAACAATATTATTCACATTTAATTATGAAACTTCTAAGTATTCTCGAACCAGCACTTGGTCTGATTTTATGGCAAATATTTCTTCTGTCATGGATAATCTTTTTAATAATAGCCAGTATTGACATTGCTAAAAACAAGTTTGAAGATAGTAATAAAACGTTCTGGCTATTATTATGCCTCTTTGTTCCATTTGGGTGGTTAATTTATTTCCTAATTGGTCGAAAACAGCGAATCACCGCTCAATGAAAAACCTACTTCTCAATCCAAACGAAATAAGCATTACAGGGGCAATCTGGATTGAACGCCACGATGGTTCTCAGCGTTTTTTGGGTAAAGGACGAATACAATTATTACAATTAATCATCGAACATGGCTCCATTTCCAAAGCTGCCAAAGCCATGGAAATGTCTTACAAACGAGCTTGGGATTTGGTAAATTCCATGAATTCTCAAGCGATAAAACCCTTCGTTATCACGCAAACTGGGGGAAAAAGAGGTGGAGGAACCATCGTAACCGAAGCAGGACTTCAAGCCATTGAAGAGTATAAAGCCCTTCAAAGTCGCTTCCAAGCATTTCTTTTAACCGAAAATCAAAAATTATAGTACCACAGGTTTTAACCTTTAAATAATTGGACAGGTTAAACCTGTCCTGCAAAACAAAATAAATGCGTTATATTTGCGAAAACACAACGCATTTATGGATTCCAACTTTCTACTTTTTCTGCCACTTTTAGCCATTGTGGCATTTTTGTACTCGTCGGTTGGTCACGGTGGGGCGAGTGGCTATTTGGCGATTATGGCTATCATGGGCATTGTCCCTGTCCTTATGAAATCTTCAGCTTTAATTATGAACCTTGCGGTCTCGCTGTTTTCATTCATTGGATTTTATCGAGCAGGTTTTTTTAAGTGGAAACTCTTTTGGCCTTTCGCCATCGCCAGCATTCCAATGGCCTATTTGGGCGGAACGATGACCCTTTCAGATTCCATTTATAAGAAAATATTAGCGATATGTATCCTCATTTCCATCGCTCGATTAGTCTATCAATTTAGAAATGAAGAAACCCGAAATCAAGAAATTCCGATTTGGGCAGGACTCACAACGGGCGGCGTTATTGGCTTATTATCGGGTATGATTGGCATTGGTGGCGGTATTATTTTGAGTCCTGTCATGCTCTTGATGAAGTGGGCAAAATTGAAAGAGACAGCAGCGGTTTCGGCACTTTTTATCTTCGTGAACTCTCTTTCGGGTTTGTACGGACAAATTTCAAAAGGTGGATTCAAAATTCCCGAAAACTTGCAATGGGCCATTTTAGCCACTATTTTTGGGGGTTTGTTGGGTTCATATTTCGGTAGTCAAAAATTTAATTTACCCACTTTGCGATATATGCTCGCCGTGGGTTTATTCATTGCTTGTGCAAAATTGATATTTACTTAAATATCCAAATCTAAGAAATTATGGTAATTTCTTAGATTATTTTGCCCATCGTTATATTTTATAAAATACAACGAAATTAAAATGAAACATATATACTTAATTTTCACCCTTCTTTTGGCAAGTTTTACGGTAAATGCTCAAAAGAAAATCCAGCAAATTATTGATAAAGATACCATTCAGGAACTTTCAGAAGTGGTTATTTCTGCTTCACGCACACCCGAAAACGTGTTGAAATCACCCATTAGTATTGCTTTGTTGGACAATCGAAGCATTCAAAATTCGGCGGCTCCTTCGTTTTATGATGCCCTCGAAAATATCAAAGGCGTTCAATTACTGACCCCAAGTTTGGGGTTTAAAGTTTATAATACTCGTGGTTTTGCCAATCCTACTAACGTGCGTTTTGTGCAATTGGTGGATGGTGTGGATAATCAAGCACCACACATTGGCTCGCCCATTGCGGGGGCATTAGCACCCACAGATTTGGATGTGGAAAAAGTGGAAATTTTGCACGGAGCGGCTTCCGCTTTGTACGGTATGAATGCTTTGAATGGATTGGTAAATATTTTCACAAAAAGCCCATTTGACTACCAAGGACTTAGTTTTCAGCAAAAAACGGGAGCCAACCATTTAAAAGATAATACCGTTTCTGCTCATATTTTTAGTGAAAGTAATATTCGTTGGGCGAAGGCTTGGAATAGCGTTTTTGCTACTAAAATCAATTTTGAATATTTAACGGCTTATGATTGGATTTCGGATAATAACACCGACTTAAACCCGAATGGAAATGCAACATTGAATCTTTTTGGGAATAATAATCCTGCTTCCGATGGCATTAATTCTTACGGAAATGAATCATCCAATAGACGAAATTTAACGTTGTCGGACGGCAAGCGTTATTCGGTTGCCAGAACGGGATATGCTGAAAAAGACATTGCCGATTTTTCGCTTAAAAATATCAAAGGAGATATTGGTTTTTTCCTCCGTCCCAAAAAGAATTGGGAGATTTCTTATACGTTTCGCTTTGGTATTTTGGATAATCTCTACCAACGAACCAACCGTTTTAGATTGAATAATTACCGCATCGACCAACACAGTATTAGCCTAAAATCGCCTTCTATTCAAGCCAAAGCCTATTTAACGCATGAAAATACGGGCGATTCGTATAATATTCGCTCAATGGCGGAAAATATTGACCGCAGTTTTAAGTCTGATGATAAATGGTTTGCCGATTTTACAAAACAATTTAACGCCAATACCAAAGCAGGAATGAGTGCTACGCAAGCCTTACAAATTGCCAGAACCGAAGCGGATAAAGGGCGCCCACAACCGCATACTAGCGATTTTATCGCTTTAACCAAAAAATTAGGAGACATAAATAATTGGGATATTGGGGCGGCGTTAAGAGTTGAATCTTGGCTGTATCACGCTGAATTTCAAGCAGATATTACGCAAGAATGGTTGAAAGGATTAAGAGAAAAATGGGATTTAAGTTTTTTAGCCGGAGCAGATTTCAGAACATTTGAAGTTTATCCCGATGGCAATTATTTTATCAATCCTGTTGAATCGGATAAAAATCTAACTTATTCCAAAATGGGCGGATTTATTCAATTAAGCAAATTACTTTTCGACGGAAAACTTAAAATGAATGGTTCCTTGCGAGCTGATAAAAATCAATATTTTGATTTACGTTGGAATCCAAGATTGGCCATGGTTTATTCTCCTTCCGAAGACCATAATATTAGAATTTCTTACCAAAATGCTTACCGTTTTCCGAGTCTTTTTGAGGCTTTTTCAAATGTGAATAGCGGTGGTGTAAAACGAGTGGGCGGCTTGCCGATTATGTCGAGTGGCATTTTTGAAAACTCTTATTTCAAGACTTCGATTGATGCTTTTCAAACGGCAATTACCAACGATGTCAATAAAAATGGCTTAACAACCGCCCAAGCCGTCGTTAAAAATGAAAATCTTTTAAAGAAAAATGATTATGGTTATTTACAACCCGAATCGGTAAATAGCCTTGAAATTGGTTATAAAGGGCTTTTCTTTGAAAAACGCTTGTACCTTGACCTTGATTTTTATTACAATCAGTACCAAAATTTTATGGCACAGGTTGAAACCAATTTACCCCTCACCAAAAGCAAAAATCTCGATTCACTTGCTTTTGCTTTTAACGACAAAAATGAAAACCAACGTTACCGATTATGGACAAATTCTAAGACAACAGTTTTTAATTATGGCTCGAGTATGAGCTTGCGTTATCGTGCCTACAAAGATTTTATTATCTCAGGAAACGCTTCTTATGCTCAATTGGAGAGCAAAACGAATAATGATGGCTTGGAAGAATCGTTCAATACGCCCCGATGGATTATGAATATTGGCATGAGTAATCGTAAAATTACCGAACGTTTGGGCTTTAATTTGAATTTGAAATGGCAAGAGGCTTTTTTATGGCAGTCGTCTTTAGCAACGGGAAATGTGCCGGCCTTTTCAATCCTTGATGGGCAAATTACCTACGGATTACCCGCACAAAAATTGAGGTTCAAATTGGGTGGAACCAATCTTTTGAATCATTATTATTACAACTTTCTGGCAGGACCCAGTGTAGGAGGATTTTATTATTTGACGGTAAATGTAGATTTGTAAATTATACCTAAAGCCATCACTGACTATTTTATAAATTTTTTTTATGAATTTAACAAAATTTAGGTACTAAAGAAGTTGAGTATTTTTAAATGAACGTTTAAATATGATGTAATTAAATCAAGGTCAAATGGTTGCTTTAGCAAATCCAAATGCCTAAATCTAAACCTAAATACTTCTAACCAAAATACATATTTCCCAAACCCGTATCAAAGTCATTGCTTTATCGGTAATTTTATAAACTGATAACCGCATTGAATAATTGATTTTCAGCCTTATTATTGGATTATCAAATTGGGAAATTCATCCGCAATCAATCAGATGTACAAACTAAAATTAAATACCAGCGATAAAACGCCCAAATACAAACAGATTATTGAGTCGGTGATTTCTGATATTGAGCGCAATGTTTTGAAAAAAAACGAGCAATTGCCTTCCATTTCCGAACTCAGTGAAGAATATTATTTGGCCCGTGATACCGTAGAAAAAGCCTATCGTGAATTGCGAGAAAGGGGCTTCATTACGTCTGTACAAGGAAAAGGTTATTATGTGAATAGTGGCGAAAGTAGAAAAATGAGAATTCTGCTCATTTTCAATAAATTAAGTTCTTATAAAAAGTTAATTTACTACGCTTTTTTGAAAGTTTTGGGCGATAAAGCTTCCGTAGATTTACAAATCCATCATTATAATGCCCGCCTTTTTGAAGAAATTATTGATAAAAATTTAGGGAAATACAATTATTACGTGGTGATGCCTCATTTTTTTAAAGAATCCGATAAAATTTTGGCAATCAAAGTATTAGAAAAAATTCCAACCAATGAATTAGTGATGTTGGACAAAGATTTGCCCGATTTTAGGCATGAATGTTTAACGGTTTATCAAGATTTTGAAAGAGATGTTGCCGAGGCTTTGGAAAATGCCAACGACTTGATGATAAAATACCAAAGAGTGGTGTTGGTTTTTCCGAGTGATGGGAATTATCCAATCGAAATTGTGCGAGGAGTTCGGTTTTATTGCGTCAATTCGCAGAAAGAATTTGTGATAAAAGAGAGCGTTGAAAATGAAATTCTACAAGCACAAACGGTTTATGTCGTGGTGGAAGAAACTGATTTGGCAGAATTAGTGAAGAATGCCAGAATTTCCAGTTTTCTCGTTGGAAAAGACATCGGAATTATCTCTTTCAATGAAACAACCCTAAAAGAATTATTGGGAATTACCGTAATCACCACTGATTTTGAAACGATGGGCAGAACGGCGGCCGCTTTAATGTTGGATAATATAAAAATCAAAGTTAAAAATCCGTTTTATATGATACGTCGGGAAACGCTTTAAATTATTGAAAAATTTGGTGATTTGTGAATTGGTAATTTATTCTCCAAATCTTCCTATTAATTCGATTTATTTTTATTAACGCAAAAATCACGAACTCACTCAATTACAACTCACCAATAAACACTATGAAATCAACTATTCTTCCATACGTAAAAACCTATTTAGACCAACGGATGCAAACTTCTTTGGATGCCATGAATGCCGCCCAAGAATCGGCTAATGGAGAGTCAAAATCATCGGCAGGAGACAAATACGAAACCTCACGGGCCATGGGCCATCTCGACCGTGATATGCACGCACGTATGTATCAGCAGACTCTTGAAGAACGAATATTGATAGAGCGAATAGACGAATCAATCATTTTCAAAAAAGTGGCTTTGGGAGCATTTATAAGCACTTCTATGGGCGATTTTTTCCTTTCGGTTAGTATTGGGCAAGTAAAGATTGACGAAAAACCAATTATGATTATTTCGCCACAATCGCCCATTGGTGTACTATTGATGGGCAAAATAGTAGGAGATAAAATTAATTTTAGAGGAAAAGAAGCGGAAGTTTTGGCGATAGCGTAGGCTCTCTAAAATTTATCGGTTGAGAAATTTATCAAGTTGAGAAAGATTAGAGTTCAATAAAATTTTGCCCATTTCAAGCGCTTTCTTTTGAGATATTGACATTGGTTCATCTTTTTTTGATGAAACCTTGATGTCTTTTATGTTGTCTTTTTTCATATCAATTTCTTTTTTTAATAATTAAAAAAGTTTTATAATTTTGATTAATTTGAAATAGTTCGTATTCGCCATTCTCTAACAATCCTAAAATTATGAATCTTTCTTTGAGTTTATCAATTTCTTTAGAAATAACAATTCTGTACAATCTGGTTCTTCGATCATCACTACCTTTAAAAGCAACAATTTTCTCAGGAAATTTACTCAAAAAATCTTCTATTATTTTAATCACTGTAGCTAAAACAGTTGGTAAATCTTGATTATCCGAAACTACTATATCACTTTCTTTACCATCTGCCAGTATATCAAGTAACGCTAAATTATAAATATCTTCTACTGGAGTCTGGGTAAACGTTACCGCTTTTTTGACTACTTTCTTATTGTTGATACTCTAAAACTCATACCTTGCATCTAAATTTTTTAGGTAAAATGGATATGGATTTTCTTCCATTTAATTAGATTTTGATAGTTAGAATATTATATTTATTTTCAATAATACAGAAAATTTGATATTTATAATAGGGTTCAGATAATTGTTATGATGTAATTGAAAATTATAGTTTACATTACCCAAACGCTCCCCGATATTCCGAAGGCGTTTTTCCTTGCAAATCTTTAAATTGTTTGTTGAAATTGGAAAGCGTATTGAAACCACTTTCGTAGCATATTTGTGTAATTCCTAACTTATTTTCCATCAACAATTTACAGGCGTAGCCCACCCGAAGTTCACTCACAAAATCCGAAAAAGTTTTATTCGTTCTTGCTTTAAAATATCTACAAAAAGCCGCCGTTGCCATACCCGCCAAAGCAGCAACTTCATCTAAACGCAGCGAAGTTCGGTAATTTTTCATCACGTATTCGTGCACTTTTCGCATCCGTTCTGTCTCCGAGGTTTTATAAGGATTTGAATATCCGATGCTACTAATTGGTTCGTATTCCGAAGAATTTGCTAAAAGATTCAGCATTTCCAACAATTTTAAAATCCCTTCAAACCCTTGTAAACCAGACAATTGCTTCATAATTCCAAAAATATTTTCTTGCAAATTTCCTTTTATTTCCAAGCCTCTGCTTGCTTCAGAAAAAAGGTTTTTAAGTTTTATCATTTCGTATTTTTCAAAGAAATCTTTTCCCAAAAAATCTTCCGTAAAATAGACCACAATGCCATGCGTAAATAAATCAGCATTTTCTTGGAAATAGCAATCATCACTTCGCCAAAGATGCGGCAAATTTGGCGCCAGAAAAACCATATCTCCCGCTTCAAAGTGCTTGATATTATCGCCAATAAAACGAGTTCCCGAACCTTCCAACACCACAAAAAGCTGAAAATGAGGGTGAAAATGCCAATTCGGATCGAAATGTTTTTCTCGTAATTCTCGTATGGTATAAGCATGATTGGGTGAATCAATGCTTTTATTCAAAGGATTTTTCAAAGGTAATTCTTTACTTAAAAAAAGGATATTTGTATAATAAATGTCAAAATACAGTCAAAGTTAATCAAAATAAGCGTATTTTATAGCATTATTTTATGATAATTTTGTATTATGAAAAAGTACATGAACCTTCTTTTATGGGGAACACAAGTAGATGAAAGTCTTTTCCCAACCTTAGAACTCATTAAATCCATCGGTTTTGATGGCGTTGAAGTACCCATTTTCAACCCAAATCCCGAACATTGGTACGCATGGCGCAAGAAGTTGGATGACTTAGGTTTGGAACGGGTGTGCGATACATTTTGCGGAGCGGAAACTAATCTGATTAGCCCAAACCCAGCCATTCGTCAGG
Source organism: Arcicella sp. (assembly GCA_040403275.1). GTDB lineage: Bacteria > Bacteroidota > Bacteroidia > Cytophagales > Spirosomataceae > Arcicella. The sequence continues at coordinate 23,899 of JBBAKZ010000006.1, forward strand.
CAGGATTAGACTATCTAAAATCTTGCGTGGATTGTGCTTTAGTCTTGGGTTCGGATAAATTAATGGGACCTTTTCATTCAGCTTTGGGCATTTTTACGGGTCAAGTTGCTACGGCAGAAGAATGGGCTTGGGGCGTGGAAGGCATCCAGCAATTATCCGAATACGCCGATAATATGGGTGTGATGATTTGTTTGGAATATTTGAATCGTT
>JBBAKZ010000006.1:24118-24371 GCA_040403275.1 Arcicella sp.
AATCGTTTTGAAATGTATTTGACCAGTTGTACCGATGAATTAATTCGTTTTGTGGATGAAGTCAATCGCACGAATTGTAAAATCATGTTTGATACTTTTCACGCTAATATTGAAGAAAAAAATATCGGGAATGCCATCCGACAAATGGGTAATCGTATTGCTTTTATACAATTATCCGAAAATGATAGAAGCACGCCAGGCAAAGGAAATGTGGATTGGGAAGGCGTTTTCAAAGCTATCAAAGACATTGATT
>JBBAKZ010000007.1:0-3089 GCA_040403275.1 Arcicella sp.
TTATTTCAATCACGATTTCATTCTTTTATTTTAACCATAAATTGGATACAAAGTTTAAATTCATTCGGAGAAATTTGAACAAAGTATAAGAACAAAAACTTTAATTTTAATGGAAAACCACCCAAAAATTTCAGTATTGATGTCCGTTTATAATACAGAATTTCATTTAGTTAAAAGAGCCTTAGATTCGGTACTTAATCAAACTTTTCAAGATTTTGAACTTATCATTATTGATGATGGAAGTATTAATGATACTGATAATCAATTACTTAACTATGCTATAAAACACGAAGATAAATTCACTTATTTACGTCATCGCAAAATTAGCAACGGAGATTACATTACCATCATAGATGCCGACGACGAATACAAACCCAATCATCTAAGTTTGTGTTTGGAGGAAATGACGGAGGCTGATTTGATTGCCTCAAAAACTGAAACAATTACCGATCAAGAAGATGATTATTATTTGCCTGATAAATATAACCTCAAAAATTTAATTCACGTGGATGATTGCATTCTTTTTGCCACCTTATTTGGAAAAAGAGAAGTGTTTTTAAATCTGACATTTCAGGGAAACTATGCCGCCGATTCAGACTTTTACGATCGGGCAGCAAAAGAATATAAGGTTAAAAAGTTAGACTTCAGAACTTACGTTTATTACCGAAATATTCCGAACAGCATCACCTCAAAAATGAAAAAACAAAATTCAATCATCCTTTCGTATGTCCAATCTAAAAATTAGCAAAAACATTTTCTTAGCTTGTCAAATCACGGGAATATACGACGTAAATAGGAATGAAATCCTAGAGAACAATGACTATTTATTAATAAAAAATTGGTGTGAATCGTTGATAAAATTAGATTTACACGGAATTATTTTTCATAATAACTATGCTGAATCCTTCTGTGAAACATATTCAAATAAAAATATCCAATTCATCAAGATAAATTATGAATCAAATTTCAATCCGAACGTTTATCGGTATTTGATTTACAACGACTTTATAAAATCTAATGCTCAAAGGATTGAAAATATTTTTGTAACGGATATTTCGGATGTTGTTGTTGTAAATAATCCTTACGAAGAACCATTTTATGTAGCAAATACAAATTGTATTTTTTGCGGGGACGAACCCAAAGCTTTAGAGAATGAATGGATGAAGGATCATTCCGAACACCTAAGAAGCAAGATAGAAGATTATGCGGCGTATGAGGAAAATTTCAAGCATAATACGTTGTTAAATTGCGGAATTATTGGTGGAAACATAAAAGTGATGCAAGAATTTATTGAAAAACTCGCCACAATCCATCAGCAATATAATTTTGATAATCAAACAAATTATACGGGTGATATGGGAGCGTTTAATTATTTAGTTCGAACACAATTTAATGAAAGAGTCAAACATGGATTCCCGATAAATTCAGAATTTAAAGCCTATCAAAACGAGCGAGTAGATTGTTGGTTTAGACATAAATAAAGCTCATTCTGCAAATTTAACTCTGAAACTAAATCCGTGCTTTTCAAAATCCAAAGACTCGTAAAACGCATGGGCTTCTACTCTTTTTACATTACTCGAAAGTACCAATTTATAACAACCTGCTTCTTTGCATTTCGCCATTGCAAATTTCATCATCAATTTACCAATCCCTTTTCCTTGTAAATCATTCAGCACTGCTACATCTTCCACCACACCCGAGGGTGTACCTTGATGGGCTAAATTATCCATGATTAACAAGGCAAAAGTCCCAACGATATCCCCTTCTTTTTCCGCCACATAGATTTTATAATTGGGATAGGATTGCATCTTTTGGAAAAGCAATTCAGCCTGCGGTTTTGTTAATACAACACCATTGTCTAGAACGGTGGAATAAAGATTTAGAATACTCGAAACGTCGCCGATGCTTGCCTCTCTAATATTTATATCCATCTTAAGTTATTGATTTTTAATGTTTTGCCTAAATTTATGACAATTTAAATATATAATTTACTTATTCGCATTTTTAACATTGACCTAATAATTTAATAACAAAAAGCCGACAGAATGATAATTTTATGGTAAAGATAAGGTAAAACGAAACAGGTAATTTTGGTCTTTTATAAAAACCCAAAATTCTCAAATATGAAATCTAAATTTTTACTAAATCACGTTGGTGCTTGGCTTATGGCTTTCCTCCTGTTAAGTAATGTGATTTTTGCCCAAGAACTGGTTATTACTGGAAAAGTAATAGAAAAAGATGGCTCCGCAATCCCAGGCGTGAGTATTTTATTGAAAGGTACCAATCGTGGAACCACTACTGACGGAAACGGTAACTATAAATTATCGCTTCCAAATGACAAATCTTCTTTGATTTTCCGTTATATCGGCTTTGCTAGTCAAGAAGTTGCGGTAGGTACAAAAACTACTTTGAATGTGACATTACTTGCTGAAAACCAACAATTACAAGAAGTGGTTGTAACGGCGTTAGGTATCAAAAAAGAGGCTCGTTCAATTGGTTACACAACACAGGATGTGAAAGGGGAAGACCTTGTGAAAGCCCGTGAACCTAACCCAATTAACTCATTGACTGGTAAAATTTCGGGTTTAACCGTTTCTCCATCTGCTGAGATGTTGGGTCGTCCACAATTAACTTTACGTGGAAATTCTGATTTACTTTTTGTGGTTGATGGTGTACCTATCAACTCTGATACTTGGAATATTTCTTCGGATGATATTGAGACGTATTCAGTTTTGAAAGGGCCAAACGCAGCCGCACTTTACGGTTTTCGTGGACAAAACGGAGCGATTTTAATCACGACCAAAAAAGGCTCGAAAGATAAACGTCAATTCCAGGTTGATTTCAATTCGAGTACAATGATTGAACCAACCTTTTTAGCCGTCCCAACCCGTCAAAGTGAATACGGTTATGGTGTAAATTATCAGTATGCCTACGGAAACAAAACTTATGACGAAGATGGTAAATATCGCCGTACAAATATTTGGGGTCCACGCTTTGAGGGACAAAATGTTCCACAGTATAACTCTCCAGTTGACCCAGTCACGGGTATTCGTCAAGGTACACCTTGGAATAATGTTGGGAAAGACAAC
>JBBAKZ010000007.1:3099-16262 GCA_040403275.1 Arcicella sp.
AATATTTCACTTTCTGCCAGTGGAGAACGTTATGACTTACGTTTGTCAATTGCCAATAATTACCAAAAAGGGATGGCTCCCAACACGAAATTGAACATTAATAACTTCAATATTAATGCGGGTTATAATTTCACGGATAGATTAAGATTAGAAGGAAGTATGAATTTGAGTCTTCAAAATGCTCCGAATATTCCAGAGCCAGCTTCTGGACCAGAAGGTTACACGTATATTTTCAACGTCTATGGTTCAAGTAGTTGGGACATTGCTGACATGAAAGACTATTATAAAGGACCGCAAGGTAAACCTGGCGTTCAGCAATATTATGCAGAATACGGTCGTGAGAATAACCCATATTTCATGGCTTATGAATGGTTGCACGAACACAAGAAAACTGACGTTTATGGTTACGCAAAATTAAGCTATAAAATCAATGATTATCTGAATCTTTCGGCAAGAACTCAAATAACAACTTGGAATCAATTCCGTACCGAAAAGTTACCATACTCAACAATTACTTACAAAACGCCTGATTTAAGACAAGGTGATTATCGTGAAGACAGAAGAAATATGCTTGAGAATAACTCAGACATTTTATTGAGTTTTAACAAACCGTTTACGAAAGATTTCACCGTTTCGGCAATTGCCGGTGCGAATTTGAGAACGTACAGTTACAATTCAAGTTGGGCTTCGACAGACTTTTTGATTGTACCAGGTGTTTATGATTTTAGTAACTCAAAATATCCTGTGAAAGCCTATAATTATCGTGCGGACATGGAAGTTGCCAGTGCATATTATACCGCAGATTTTACCTACAAAAATTTACTTACCTTGGCAACTACTGGCCGTGTAGATAGACTTTCTACCTTATCAGCCGCCAACCGTAGTATTTTCTATCCTTCTGTTTCATTGAGTACAGTAGTTTCAGATTATATCAATTTGCCAAGAGTAGTTTCTTTCTTGAAACTTCGTGCTTCATTTGCGAACGTAAAAGGTGGTTTGACGCAATCAACGATTGGAACAGCCTACCAAGCAGTAACTGGTCAATAACTAGCTGGTGGTTTATTGGGCTATGGAAATGAAATCGTTTCTTCATACGATGGACCAAGTTATGACAACCAAAATTCATACAACATTAATACTTCAATCTATAACAATACACCAGTCGCCAATTACTCTGGAACTATTGCAAACCCTACTTTACAGAGTTTCTCAGTAACTTCTTACGAAGCGGGTTTAGATGCGAAATTCTTGAAAAATCGTTTGTCATTGGATGTAACCTACTTTACATCAATCAATGGACCACAAATTTTTCCATTACCAGTGGCTTCTTCTTCGGGATATTATGCCCAAACAATCAACGGAGTAACAACTCAAAAAAATGGTTGGGAAGTTTCGTTAAACGGAGCTGTTTTGAAAAATCCAAATGGCTTAAATTGGAATGTTTTAGCTAATTTCTCAACTTACAAGGAGACGTTAAAAGAAATTTATGGCGGCGAGACGAGCATTTATTTAGCTGGTCCCGATCATGTATTTAATATTGGTGACCGTTTAGATGGCTATTACGACTACAAATATTTGAGAAATAGCGAAGGAAAAGTGATTTATTCTTCGAACGGTGTGCCTTTGGTTCCTCCAACTGGAACAAACAATAAACAATTATTGGGCAATACAAACCCTGATTTTGTGTGGGCATTGAATAACAAATTTTCTTACAAAAATTTCAATTTTAGTTTCCAATTAGACGGTCGTGTAGGCGGTGTGATTAACGACCGTGTTTGGGCATATCAAGCAAATTCGGGTACTGCAATGGAATCTGTTATGGGTGCTTTGGGTGATGCTCGTTTAAAAGAATGGCAAAGTACTGCATTGGGTACAAAAGCTGCTACGCCTGCTTACGTGGGTGATGGTGTGGTAGTTTCAAGCGGAACCATAAAATACGATGGCTCAGGAAATATTAGTAATAATGGGGAATTAACCTTTGCGCCAAATACCAAAGCAGTCACCGTTCAAAGTTATGGGCAAGGCGTTTACAGCGCTTTCCAATACGGTGAACCGTATTTAATGAGCAAAACTTATATGAAATTGCGTGAAATCGTAATTGGTTACATTGTGCCGGCTAAATTCCTAGCGAACAATAAATTTATCAGAAATGCCTCAATTTCATTGATTGGACGTAATTTATTGTATTTTGCCGAACGAACAGACTTTGATTTAGACCAGTATGGCGTGGGTTATAGTGCTTCAAACAGAAGTACTCAAAAAGACCCAGGTTTGCAGTCGGCTACTACTCGTCGCTACGGTATCAATATTAGTTTAACATTTTAATAATGGCTTTCGGCTACCAGCATATGGCAGTCGGCTTTTTTTAATCTATTTCAGTTTTTAGATTAAATGAATTTCCCGACTGCTGACAGCTAATTTCCGAAAGCTATAAAACAGACATTCAATATGAAAAAATATTTCAAAAAACTATTAATCATCCTTCCAATTTTGGTCGCTACTAGCAGTTGCCAAAACTATGATGACCTTTTACCAAACCCTAACGTTGCCAGCGAAAGTAAGACTATTCCACCGGAATATCTTCTAGGAAGAATCACTTATGATATGTATGTAGGAGCTGGTGTGGTTGATGGGCGTGCAGGTAGAGTTTCTGAAGAGCCATTTGAACAAGCCCACCGTTGGAATCAGTTCATCGTTTCTAATAATTTGTATTACGGTGGTAAAAATACATATGATTGGTCGGTAACGGCAACTCCCTACGGAATGTTGAAAAACGTTATCAAAATGGAGGAACAAGCCTACAAAACATTAGGGACAAAAACCAATGCTTACGGCGCAGTTGCAAAATTTATGCGTGCTTACACGGCAGTTTGGTTGACCCAAAGAGTTGGAGATATACCGATGAGTGATGCAGGACTAGGCATTGACAATCTTACACCAAAGTATGATTCGCAGAAAGATGTTTACAAAAATGCCTTGCAACTATTGGAGGAAGCCAATGCAGATTTTACAACGTTGATTGCTAATACTACACCAGCAAGCGTTTTAGCAGGTGATATTTTATTGGGAAATGATATCAAAAAATGGCAAAAAGCGGTAAATACTTACAAATTAAGAGTTTTGATTTCTCTGAGCAAAAGAGCAGATGATACCGCAGATTTGGGTATCAAACAAAAGTTTGCTGACATCATCACTAACCCAACAAAATATCCATTGATGGGAAGTAACGCTGATAACATGATTTTTACCTTCAATGCAGCCTATAATACGTATCCGCATACACCGAAAGACGGTAATAATAACTACCAAAATATTGGCTCAACGTATTTGAAATTAACCACCGCAACGGAAGACCCACGTACTTTTGTCGTAGCAACACCAGCTCCCGCTGAAATCACGAAAGGCAAGAAAGTAAGTGATTTCACGGCTTATGTAGGTTCGGATATGTCGGATGCGATTGCTGATTTGTTCACTAACTCAACGGCTGGAAAGTATTCTTTCACCAATTTCAACCGCTATTATGGTTCAGTTGTAGGGCCAGAATCATATATTTTGATGGGTTATTCAGAAATGAATTTCAACATTGCGGAAGGAATTAATCGTGGTTGGGTAACGGGTGATGCTGCTTCGTATTACACAAAAGGAATCAGCGCTTCATTAGCTTTTTATGGCTTAACAGAAGGAGCAACTTTAACAATCGGAGATTTAACGGGTAAGACTTTAGGAACGGTAAATGTATCCTTGAAAAACTTCTTGAATAATACCAATGTCGTTTATAAAGGCAATAATACGGATGGATTAGAACAAATTTTGAATCAAAAATATGTTTCGTTTTTCCAAAATTCAGCTTGGGAAGCCTTCTATAATCAGCGTCGTACTGGGTTCCCTAAAACGTTTATTACTTCAGGTGGTGGTATCAATTCAGTAGGAAAAGTTCCATCTCGTTGGCAATATCCAGTGGACGAATGAACTTACAATAGTGCAAATTACACGACGGCCTTAGGTCAGTTTAATGGCAAGGATGATATTTATAGCCCAATGTGGTTATTAAAGTAGATTTATAACACTTAACTTTAAAGAAGGCTTCGCATAGGGTGAAGCCTTCCTTTTTAAATACCTCCATAATGCTAAGAAATTTACTGATTTTACTACTATTGACAATCATTTCATCCGAAATTCGAGCCCAACAAGCTAAAACTGATTATCCGAAAGTGGTAGGTTATATCAGCGTAGTTCATCCACTTATTACTGCTTATGAAAACGAAACGGTTTATAATTTCAAAAACGATTATACCGTGGGTTTTCCCGTTGGCGTAAACATTTTGAAGAGCGATAAATTGGGCTTTAGTTTTGAAGTTACGCCCTTTGTAAAATCTGTGAATGGCAATGCTTCGGTCAGCAATATGTTGTTCCATCCGGGGGTGATTCTTAGGTTTCCCAAAGGCTTTTCCATCAATAATCGTATGGCTTTTGAAACGTCAGGAAGGTTTGGATACACGGCCGTTTTTAGTAAAGTAATTGCCAAAACCCCGATGCACAATTTCTTTGTGGCCATGCCTATTCCATTTAGATTTGGAGCGAATAAAACATTTTCGGTTGGGGCGGGCTTGCAAGTCGGAATAACCTTTTAAATAAGTGGCTATCAGCCAATAAGAAAATCCACAATTTTAACAATAAAACCATAACAAGATGAAACATTTAGTCGTATTAATTATTGGATTATTTTCACAAGTAGCTTATTCTCAAGATACTACGTTAGTATTTTCCCCAAAACGTCAAATAAAACTCGAAGGTGGAAGCAATTTTCGGGATTTGGGCGGTTATCCAGTCAAAGGCAACAAACACGTGAAATGGGGTCATATTTACCGTTCGGCGGATGTGAGTAAATTAACGGATCGTGATTTAAAAACTTTATCAGATTTACATTTAGCCACCGTTTGCGACTTGCGTGGTCCGGATGAATTAAAAACGAGTCCAGACCGTTTACCGGCTAATATTCAATACATTAATCTACCCGCAGGAAGTGAAAACACAAAAGTGAATACGAATTACGCTGCCATGAATCGTGATTCAATGATGGTTTCAACCTACACCAAAACCGACCATTTAAAGGCAAAATATCAACCGATGTTTGAGCAACTATTGGCGCTTCCAACCGACAAATCCTTGATGTTTCATTGCACCGCTGGCAAAGACCGCACTGGCATGGGTGCTGCCTTAATCCTCTCCGCTTTGGGCGTGGATAGAAAATACATTTTGGCTGATTATGCCGCCACCAACATTTTTTGGAAAGATGCCCGTGAGAAAATGTTATCATTAATGGCCCAAAGAGGCATGGATTCATCGGCCTTAAAACCAATGCTTGCCGCCGACCCAAAATACCTCGAATCATTTTTCAAGGCAATTGATTCAAAGTACGGTTCGATGGATAATTTTTTGAAAAATGAACTTTTACTAGATGCTGAGAAAACAGCAAAGTTGAAGCAATTATATCTTGAATAATTGGATGAAGTTGTTGTATTGTAAAATCCCGAAAGATTAGATAATCTTCGGGATTTTTGTTTTTGCTTAGCCTTAAAAATCTATCTTATTAATTACTTATTTTGTAATCTTAAACGAATCAATTTCCTTACCATTTACGTCAATTTGTCTGATGATCATTGATTTACCATCCACATCAGCAACGGTCAAAGAGTGAATATTTGAAATGAATTTATCCGTAAATTTTTGCCATGAATCTGGATCATCGTGCTGTTCAGGATTATAAAGCGTTTGTCCGCCAGCACCTGTAATTAGGTAAATAATCCCGTTTGGAGTCGTTTTCGTTTTACCGTCGTAAGTTTTATCCAACTTCCAGCTACCTGTAACAACCCTTCCTCTAACTGATTTATTTCCCATTCCACCCACTAAAAGCACACCTTTTTTATCAGGTGTAAATTTTAAAGGAAAAGAACGTTGATAGTTATGTACGTGTCCATTGAAAACTACATCTACTTTTCCAGCTTCAAAAATTGGTGATAAAAGTCTGGTGTGTTGTTGTTCAAAATGTTCCCGAGAAGAATTAAATCCTGGATGGTGAAACATGACAAATTTCCAAGTTGCATTCTTCGATTTCGCTAAATCATTGGCAACCCATTCCTGCAGGCCTCTATCCGTATAATCCACGTAAGGATTTGAGTCTAAAACCAACCAATGGGCATTTCCATAATCAAATGAATAATTTGACATTTTTAAATAAGCATCTCCTGCCGCATTTAGAAAAGCCGATCTATTGGTCGCAGAGGCAGTTAAATTTGGAACAATTGGCCCACCTTCCGTTCCAACGGGTCCATTTAAAGGTTGATTCCAGTAATAAAAGTAAGAAAGTGCTTGAGGATATTTATCTAAATCTCTGGTATCCAAATCGTGGTTTCCTGGAGCCGAAATCATTGGAATTCTTCGCATAATTACCGCACCCGCTGTATCAGTTTTATCGGCATTATAGATAGGCCAAAATTTAGAACGATATTCTGAAATCAAACCTCGCTCATAAACGATGTCACCAGTCACAACTACATAATCTGGGTTATTTTTTGTCACTTGTACCGCTAGTTTCTTTTGGACGGCAGTTTCAGCGCCGATATCGCCAAATGCCACAAAACGATAGGGTTTATTGGTAGCAATTGGCGCTTTTGCATCAGATAAAAATACTTCTTTCCCATCTCTCAACACTTTGTATTTGAATGTACTTCCCGTTTTCAACTCGGTTAATGAAGCATTATAAACTCTGTGTGGCGCAATTCCTTGAACGGCTACTTTGGTAAATTTAGGCTCCGCCATTTTTGTCCAAGTATTACTATTATCCGCTTGAATTTCAACGGCCCAAACCGAATTATCATCCGCCGAATGCCATAATAATTGCAATGATTCTGGGCTTGGATTATGGCCGATTTGAAGATACGGTTTTGCGGAAAAAATTTCACTATTTGTTTGTGCTTTTGTCGAAAAAAAATGACAAAGCAACAGCATAAAAAATATGTTTTTCATGAGATATTTTTTTTGAAACATTATTTCGTTAAGCCATAGACTGAGACACCAAATGTACCGCTTGCAGGCGTTTTGCCATCGGCTGAATAATCTGCACCGCTAAGAAAAATGTGATGTGTTTTCGGATTAAAAACAATCGTTTTCTGGCCTTTTACTGTATTTAATGTTTGAATTACTTCGTAAGAATCATTCGATTTTTGCTGAATAATTGTGACATTTCCTTCCCCATTGGATGAAAAAATGAGGCCTAATGCTTCATCATAAATGACCCCATCAACGCCCGCACCGATGGGCAATGTCGAAACAATTTTTCCAGAAGTAGCATCCAAAACTACCAAGGTTTTAGTTTTACGACAAACCGAAAATAAACGATTATGCTTTACATCAATGGCTAGTCCAGTGGGTACTTCGTTGGGCATTAATGAGAAACGATTTTTGATGGTTAAGGTTTTACTATCAAATTCAATTACTTCCTGCGTGTCTTCGTTATTATTAAAAATACTACCCTTTTCGTTCGTGGCTGCAAATTCTGGTGCCCCTCCCGTCTCAATTTTACCGACAACTTTGTCTGTTTTTACATCAATAGCGATGGCATTTCCACTTCCATTATTAAAAACAAAGACTCTTTGTGAAAATTTATCGAACAAAATGGCATCCGCTTTTTTACCTTCAACCATGATTGTATTAATCACTTTGAAGGTCGTATTATCAAAAACCGTAATGGCATTATTGGTCCCGTTCGTAATATAACCTTTGTTTAATGAATTGACGATGGCAATCCCATGTACTCCTTTAAGACTATCTATTTCCCCAATTTGTTGACTGGTTTTGAGATTGACCACGTGAATTCTATCACCATGAGAAACGTACAGATTTTCACGGTCGATATTCATATAATCCCATTTTCCATCGCCGGATGGAAGGTTTATTTTATTTAAAAATTGAAAGGTTGGAATTTGTGCCGACACTTGGTTTTGACCAATGACTAAAACTGTCCAAATCAATAAGAAAGCTTGTTTCATTTTTGTAAATTATTAAAGTTTGAATTGCACTAAGAATATTATGGAAATGCTTACTATCATTGAAAAATAATAAATAAAAGAGGGTATAATTGCAACAAAAAAATAGTCGAATGAATTTTATTCGACTATTTTCAGAGAATTACTTTATTCTAGTGCTTGTTACCCGTGTTATCACTTGGATAAGCACCAATGTCTTTATTTGGTGGCGTGATGACCGTTGCACCAAAATTAGCACTTACTGGAACAACATTCAAAGGAGTAAATCCAGTGAAACCTTTTCCTAGGGCTGGAGAACCGGCTTGCAAACGGAAATTAAAAGAACCCGCAAAACTAACATCGCCCATTCTTTTGTTCGGCTGCGGTAATGGGAAGTTTACAAATAATGGATTGTTTTTTCCAACAACCGCCGTTCCATCGTAGACTTGCCCAGGCTTGTAACCCGTTGGTAGGAAAGAACTTGGCGTTGGGATATCGTTAGGGTGAGGTTTTTGAGCAAAACCCGTTGGGTAAATTTCATTGGCTATTTTCAAAGAATCAACGTAATTATAGTTGTATCCACCTTTAACATTTGCCGTATCGGCTACTACCAAAGCATTTCCGTTATAATTGGCGGTTGCTCCCACTACTCTTGGTCCAAATTTACAGTTAACCATTAAGTTATTATAGTAATTTCCTTTGGCTCCTTCTTCAAAATTTGTTGAACCGCCACGACCCGCAGAATTACGACGATACCCTGAACAAACAATGGTATTGTTATACATTTGAACTTCTGTTTGAGGATTTCTACCGCCATTATTTGAGGCTTTTGGTCCATTGGTTGCTGAACCAACAATCAAGTTATAAGCAAAAATTCCAACGGTTCCCGATTTAATATTCATTGATTCTCCACCCGTGAATCCACCTTTCTCGAATGTATTACGCATCATTACAAATTTACAACCGAATGGACGAATTGGATCATCAACGCCCCCATAAACCCAAGAGTCTTCCAATACTAAAATACCGTTTGGATTGGCTGTAGAAATATTGTAAGTATTGGCACCATTCGCTAAAAAAGAAACGGGTGAAGTTGCTAATTTACCACCACCAAATTCGATATGGGTCCATTTGATGATAATATTTTTGAAAGTAGTTTCTCCCAAAATACCACCCCAAAGGCCTTTGTAGGCAGGGTCGGTAGTTGGATCTGCTCCGTAAACATCCGTTTTAACAGCGGTAGGAACCGTGAAATAAACGGGTTTTGCTTCCGTTCCGAGTGATAATAACGAACCTTTTACAACGAAAGAATAGACAGCATTTCCAGGAAAATAGATTTTAGCACCGGCTTGAATCACTAAAGTATCGTTTTCGTTAATGAAAACATCACCAGAAACTCGGTAAACCGAATCACTTAAAAGCGTTCCTTTGATTGAACCACTCAAAGGTGTTTTTGTGCTTACTGCTTGTCCAACCTTGAACAAGGGAGCGGAAACAACTACTTGTTCATCGCTTTTATTACAAGCCGCTGTCAATAGAAATAATCCTAGGACGGCTAACTTGGCCAATAAATTTAATTGATTTCTCATGGGTATTATTTTAAATTATTTTTGATTTTGATTAAATGCTGGTTTTCTAATTTTGACTTGAAATTAAGTATTCGTTCAATTCACCTACTTGAATAGCCATTACGATTAACGTTTATAACGGATACCAAACAAATAACTTTGCTGAATAATATCTTTTTGAACTAAAATGCGATTTGGGTCTGTTTGGTCGGGCAAATTTTGACTAATATTGGGTTTTAACACTTCAACAATAATAGGATTGTTCAATAGATTTGTCAACTTGGCAAAGAAGGAAAAATGGGTATTGGCCAACTTCTTCTCAGCTGAGAAATCAACCTGAGACGTACCCCGTTGCCAATAATCTAAACCCAAATAGGGTGACACAATATTAATTCGTTGCCCTGTATAAACCCAAGATAATTGAGCATCAAATCCCATATTCGCATTTTTATAAATCAAAGAGAAGTTAGCAATATGGTCTGATTGCCCTTGCAGAGGACGTGTTTGTGTACTTTCTGAATTTGAAATTGACCCAGTTGCATCACGCCCATAAATTCTTTTGGTAGTGGTAATTTGTGAATTCGTGTAAGTATAATTTCCAGAAAATCCGATATTTTTGAAATATTTAGTAAAAACTACTTCGGCACCAAAATTGGTAGCGGTTCCAAAATTGAGCGGCGTGTAAACAAAAGTATTGTTACCAAATTGGGTAAATCCGTACTCAATTGGGTTCTGAATGTTTTTGAAAAAAGCCCCAATCAATAACTGCTCATTCCCTTTTGGGAACGCTTCATAGCGAATGTCTATGTTGTCCGCTTGGGTATGTTTTAAGTTGTAATTTCCTGATTCATTGAAATATTCTCCGGGAAAACTGGCAGGAACAATTTCAAAATAACCAGGACGAGAAATTCCTTTAAAATACGATAATCTTAAATTTTCACTAGCAGAAAGCTTATATTTCAAATGTAAACTTGGTAAAATATCCATGTAAGAAATATTTCCAGTTCTTCCAGTTGCCGTAACGGGTAATTGAGAAACATAAGATTGATTCGTATTTTCAATCCTCACCCCGCCTAAGACTTGCCACTTTAAATCATTGTATTTTGCTTGTAAATATCCCGCCGAGATTTGCTCTTTTGCGGTGTAGTTATTGGCATTAGCACTGTCCGCATAAGCGTAAGATTCTGGTCTAAAGGAGAATATTGCTTTCTCGATACCTGTATAAACCTGTCTAATTCCCCCCGGTAGCACTGTAGCCAACGTGTAATCGTTATAAAAGTTTTTACGATTTTTATCCCGGTACATCCCGCCGGTAGCGAACTCAACTTTTGATGATAGATTGTAAGTTAAGTTCAAGTACCCCGTTAAATCTTGATCCTCATTATTTGTCCAGATATGACTAACATTATCAATATAAGTAGCTGATTTACTGATAGTTCCATCCAAATTTTGAGAAGTACGATAGGTCAATGATTGATCCATCCAATCGGGTGTTTGACTTTTAGCCAAGGAATATACCGCCGACCAGTTTAATTTTAATTTATTAGTTAAATCATGGTCACCTTGAAGGGTCGTATTATAAATATTTTGTCTTCTGAAAACCGAGCGGTCGTTGTTTCCAACGTCTCCTACCAAGGTTAGCTGATTGGTCAGAATCTGTCTGTGTTGCCAGTCATCTAATTGCATAAATAAATTGTAGAGACTTAATTTATTCTGCTTGTTAAAGGCATAGTCAAATTTGAGGTTTAGCCCGATTCGTGCTTGTTCGTTAGAATAGGTACGTTTCTGAACGGATTCGATCAGGGCAGTATTCGGCGCTGGATCCGGACTTGGCTGACCATTTAAGCTGAAAAACAAAGAATTACTTCCTCTGTAGGTGTGCTGATAGCTACCGCCAAACAAAAAACCCAATTTGTGATTAAAGATTCGATTACCTACGGACAAACTGAGCAATCCGTTGATGGGCGTGGCAACTTCCTTGTATTGTAAATGTTGAACCGAGAAATCGGAAGGTTTTGCGGCGTATAAATTCCCATTAATTTCGGAAGGGGACTTAAAATTAACATTCGATGAACTAAACCCTGCAAAAGGTTGCGTGCTGAATAATTGACTATATCCACCCGAAGCCGTGGCCGAAAGAATAAGATAATCAGGCACAGATTTCATCACCATGTTCATGGCTCCACCGATCGCATCGCCTTCCATATTGGGCGTTAATGCTTTTACGACTTCCAATCTTTCCAACAAATCAGCAGGGAAAATATCCATCGGAACGTAACGATTTTTATTATCCGGACTCGGAATTTTAACCCCATTAACCGAAGTATAATTGTAGCGTTTATCCATTCCTCTAATCACCGCATACTGTCCGTCGCCCGTACTATTTCTTACCACTGACACGCCCGAAACTCGCTGCAAAATATTTCCAACGGTAATATCTGGGAGTAATTGAATCGATTTGGCGCTGATAATATTCATTACATTATCCGCTTTCTGCTCCGTTTTTCTGGCTGAATTATCCGTTTCACGGTCGGCAGTGGCATTTACGGTTACTTCATTCAATTCGTTTGATTCTTCGAGTAAAAGAAAATCGACTTTTAAAGTATTTTGCTTAGCGTCAATATTTACAGATTTGACACTATTTTTATAGCCGATATATTGAACTCGACAATTATACTTTCCCGATGGAACTCCTTTAATTTCATAACTTCCGTCTAAATTTACAGAAGTACCAAATTTGGTATTTTCAAGCATCACGGTCGCTCCAACGAGGGGTTCTCCGGTTTTTTGGTCCATCACAAATCCTTTTAATGTACTAGAGTAAGCACCCGAAGCAAAAATAAGAATTAGTAATATTGGCAATAATTTTTTCATAAAATATTCATTTATTCGTGGAAATAAAATGCTAATTTCCTTCAATTAAGTACGGATTTATTTCAAAAAGATTGGGGTTTTCTGGGTTAACCGTAACCATAACGGTGTGCATATCTAATTCGCCAAAAACCTGCAAACGAGTAAAATTCAATAAGGTTTTTTTGGTTTTTTTGTCCGCAAGAATGGGCTTATCAACGATGTATTCGTGCGAATCTCCGTTGACTAGCAATACAGGTTTTCCAAAAGCAATTGTTTCTTCTTGCAAGGTTTTCAAAATGTTAATAAATCCGCTGGCTTCCTTCAAATCTTTCTTTTCACCAAACATATCGGCTTGCGTAAATAACACAATGCCAGTTAGTTGAGCTTCTTTAGCATGTTTGAAAGTTTCTTTAATCCATGCGATATTAGCAGCATCACGTTCGTAAAATTCTTGATTGAAAGTTGTGTAATTGGTTGGCAAAAAATTGTTATTGCTACCCACCGCATGAAAAGTCGCAAAGGCAATATTTCCATAGTCCCAACGAGTATTCTCTACGTATTTTTTGAAGGCAGGAAGAGAAGATTCTGGTATCAAAGCCATTTTTTCTTGCCCAAAGCTTTGAGGGGATTTGAAGTATAGTTTTCTGAGAGCTTCCAAACGTTCTTCGGGCGAAAAAGCACCCGCCTCTTTCTTGTGACAATCCGTCCATTCATTGTC
>JBBAKZ010000007.1:16272-23449 GCA_040403275.1 Arcicella sp.
CAGGCGTATAAATTAATGGTTTTTTGAAGGTTGCAAAATACCCCAAAATTTTATTAAATGCTTCGTCTGAGCAAGGGGTGGAACTTGATTTAAAATCACCCACGTGAACACTAAATACTATTGGAGCCTTGTTTATTCCTTTAATTACATTTTCAAAACGAGCAAAATCTTCCGGAAGAAAATAGGGCATATCACCCAAGGTTGAAAAAGTAAATTTTTGATTTTTGATACTTTGTGCGTCAGCATTAAGCGACTGAATACAAAGTGACAGAATAAGCAAAGGTATTTTTTTGAATAATGAGTACATTTATGGGTAAACTTTAAAATTTAATCGATTCCACAAATGTACTTCACCATTATTACCAAGAAATGAAAGTAATATAAAATTTAAAACAACAAAATGGTACAGCGAAACTGTAAATTTAATATTTAGTTAATTTGAAATTATGGGAAAATATTAATTATCCATTTTCTCACTTAAATGATTCCACGCTAATTTTTTATACTTTTCTAAATCAGGATTTTCCAAGGCTACTTCCTTGGCGGTATCGTCCCAATGTCTCATCCGTAAAAACAAGTCAAACATGGGCATTTGCTCAAAAGCCTGTGCTTCCATTTCGGTCATTCTACCGCCTTGAAACGCTAAGGTTTGTCGGCTGGCTTCGGATAATTTTTCGTAGTAGTTGGGGAACTTGAAGGTTAAATACCGTTTCGCTTCTACGTGATTTCTTACTAAAGAAGCAATCCGATTAGAGAAGCCATTTTTGTACAAAAATTTGGCTCCCGCAATTTCGTGACTAATATTGCCAAGTCCATTCATTTCGTTTTGATTGGGCAAAAAATGGCCAATATCATGAAAGAAAGCAGCCAGAACAACTTCATCATCAAAGCCTTCATTTTCAGCCAATTGGGCGGCTTGAAAACTGTGTTCTAAAATGCTGACGGGTTCGCCGATGTATTCGTCTGAACCGTTGATTTCGTAGAGACCAAAAATGGCATCAAGTCTTTGTCGGAGGATAGATTCGGAGATAATCATTGTTTTTATTACTAAATTAGAGCTGATTTTAAAAGAAGAAAAGTAGTGGAAATTCCACTACTTTTATGTTCACTAACCATTTTTCTTCAATAAATTTAGACTATTTAATAATCCACATTGGAGCATTTATATTTTCAGCTGTACCAAATTGACGAGTAATTGCTTCGGTCAAATTAACCTGATTTGTCGAAATTTCTGAACTTGGATACAAATAACGCAAAGGAATTTTTGTTCCGTTTGCCGTACCAGGACCTACCAAAAATGTTGGAACGCCCGTTCTACGCCAGTTGTAATAGGCTTCGTATCCCGAATTTTGGAAAAACGCTAGATATTTTTGGTTCAAGATTTGGCTTAAACCTGCGGCTGTATTTCCCGCATATTTTACATTTGCTTGGGCTAAATAAGCAGTTGCATCGGCAATTCCGTAGAACGACATCGAAGATTTTACGCCACGTTCGTACCAATCTTGCGCATTACCCGTTGCCCAACCTTGATTGATGGCTTCGGCAATGTTAAAACACATTTCTGGATAACTGATTACAAACGTATTTTCGCCTGAGTAAGAACTATAATAACGCTTACGATTCTGGAACGAATATTGTCCTAAACCTGCTTTTGAAGACATATCGGCTAAATCTTCACCCGAACTTGCTCCAACGTAGGCATCAAAATCAGTAGCTTTTAAGCCTTTCGCCAATTGTGCATCGGCGGGTTCTGCTACGACAAAAAGACGTGGATCTTTGTAGTTTTTCAATAAATCAACGTAGGTTTTTGCCATGTTTTCACGAGTAGCATTATTTCCTAAATTGTCTGGGTTACGAGGATATTTGTTGTTAGTTCCCCAAACGTATTGCAAACTTTCCGACAAGTTGCTCATTAATGGATATTTGGTAGCATTACCTAAAACATTCGCAAAATCAGTTTTCACTTTCAAATCCGTATCATCCGCTTTTTTACTCAACTGAATTAATACTCTCAATCTGAAGGTATTAACGGCTTTTTGCCACTGACGAAGGTCATTATTGTAGTAAATATCACCGTCCAATGTTCTATCACCCGTAGCGATTAATTGGGTTAAATCATTGTTTGATTCTTCTAACCATTTCAACACTTGGATAAATACATCTTTTTGGGTATCATATTTTGGTTTATCAAGTGCCAATCCTTGCAATGCATCTTTCACGGGTAAATCCCCCACTCTTAAAGACATACTTGTATAATAATAAGCTCTTAAAAACTTACCCAAAGCTGAATAAGGATTCAAATCTTTTGCACCGCTATTCTTAGCTTCTTGCTCCATTTTTACTACGTTTTTCAACGTTGTAAATTGAAGTGATGCATTACCCCAGTTATATTCGTTGTTTGAATAATAGTTATAATTCGAGGCATAAAATTGATTGTTACGCATTACTTCGTTCCAAGCACCGTCGTTCATTCTACTGAGAGCCTCTTTGAAAATTAAAGATGCGGGTACTGAGGTAGGTAAGTTGGGATTGAGTTCCAACGTTTTATAATCACTGCAACTTGCTAAAAGTGAGATGATTAGGAAAGATAAAATATATTTTTTCATGGAAATACTATGTTTTTAGTATTAGGTATTTGACAACCAAATTGCCAAATACCTAATGCTTGTTGCTTTACTTAAAATGTCAAGTTTACGTTCACCCCGAAACGTTTCATCGTTGGTGTTTGTAAACCCGTACTTGCGCTCAGACCAGTAAATTGATCTAAATCAACCCCACTGTGTTTGCTATCAACGAAGTAAAATAAGTTACGGCCAACCAAAGAAATTGAAGCTTGTTTGATGAACGTTCCCATTAATAAATTTGATGGAAAATTATATCCAAGGGTTACTTCACGAAGTTTAGAGAAGGTTTTGCTCATCATATTTCCTTCGGCAGTTCCGTTGTAACGACTGATATAATCTTGCTCAAACGTCTTGATATTGTTCGTTGCAAATTTCAAAGCCGACATATTGTTAATCAAACCAGTTTTTGAATCATACGTTGGTGAACCTTCTGAAATAAATACCCCTTCACCTACGTAAGATTTAATTCCTTGCGCATCAAAATCACGAGCCGCACCTAAAGCACCTTCCACCGTTTCGATGTTACGTCCACCACGGAAAGTTTGTTTACGAATATAATCTTCAACGGTTCCACCCACACGACCGTCAAATTGGAAAGTTAACGTCCAGTTTTTGTACGAAACTCGGTTATTTAAGCCCCAAACGTAATCGGGATTAGCATAACCCACCATCGTTCCACGTGAGTTTACGATTGGACGACCACCCGCATCGTTAATAATTTGTCCATCGGCAGTTCTTTGGAAAGTAGCAATGTAAACTTGGTCAATTCTTTCACCAAGGTTAATAAATTGCGTCCCAACGTTTCCACCCACAAAATAGTTTGAAGGCAAACGGTCAATTTTTACATTATTTTCGTTGTAAACTTCCTGCAAAGTCTCTTTGAAATTTGACAAGTTTAATAAAACATCCCAAGTCAAATCTCTGGTTTTGATTGGCGAACCTTTCAAGGTAATTTCTAAACCTGTTTTCTGGGTTTTAATACCATTTACAATGGCAGAAGTATAACCCGTAGTTTGAGATAAATCACGGTTAAAGATTCGTGGGCCATCATTTGAGGTAAAATAAGTTACATCCGCCGAGAAACGGTTTTTCAATAGACTCAATTCAAGACCTAACTCAATTTGTTCCGTTGTGTTGGGTTTCAAAGCTGGATTATTGATTTTATCCGAGTAAGTTGCGCCTGGGCCATTGTTATAAGATGGGAAAATTCCGTAACCAACTGAGTTTGCGTAATTTGGTCCGTCATAAGATGAGGCATATTCTGCACCGTAACCTAGAGCATAAGAACCACCTGGATTCGTTCCGATGGTTGAACGAGTTAAACCATCTTTTACATTAGCATAAGAAGCACGAGCTTTCAATAATGAAATCGATTCTGGCAATTTGAGGTAATCAGAAACCACCGTACTCATACCAAATGATGGATAAAAGAACGTATTATTACCTTCAGGTAGCGTAGAAAGACGGTCAACACGTCCTGTAGTTGAGAAAGTAACGAATCCCTTATAAGCAAAGTCGGCCGAATAATAACCACTTTGTACTTCCATGTCCGCTAAATAACTAAACGCTTGGATGGGTCTTAATGAGTTTGAGAAAGTATAAACCCCCGGCGTATTCAAATAATTGGTCGTTACATAACTTGAATTATATTTAAAGCTACGAATGTTTCCACCACCCCAAATTTTTACATCAAACGCATTATTAAATTTCTGGTTGTACTTAACCAAAATGTCCGTGTTGTTTTCAAAAAGGGTTCTTTTGTCTTCACGATAATCGCCTTTTGCTTCCTCACGTCCGTAAACGGTGGCTGAATAAGGGAATTTTTCAGAACGGAAAATGTCGTAAGTAGTTACCGAAGTACGTCCCATTACGCTCAAATTATCGTTGATTTTATAATCTAAAGACGCATATCCGTAAAGGTCATTTTTGTAGTGACTTCTCAACCATTCGTAAGCAGTGAAATACGGGTTGTTATAACGTTGGTATTCAGCATAAATTTGTTGCACACCTTCCTTACCTGCTTGCCAATAGTTACGCATATCATCTACGTTCCAGTCAGCACCACCCCAAATTACCATGTTGTAAATCAACGAGTTAGGGCCATAATTTACGTCTGGAATATTAGGCGTAGCTTGACGGTTGTAGTTTAAATTAGTCTCCAAACGTAATTTTTTTGAAAAATTAATCCCTGCATTTACACTAAAATTGGTAATATTCAATTGCGTATTCGGCACAATTCCTTTTTGGTAATTGTGAGACATTGAAAAACGAACATCCGCTTTTTCATTGCTACTTGAGATGGCAATATTATTGTTTGCCAAAACACCATTACGCAAGAAACGAGTCAAGTTGTCTGCTCCACGAGCAGTCCAAGCCGTAGGAATTCTTTTTCCCGTTACTGGGTCGATTGGACTATCATATTGAGCAATTTTTGTTTTGCCTGTTGGGTCGAATTTTGGTCCCCAAATGTCATAATCACCATCGTTGTTTCCACCCCCTTTACCATCTACGAATCCATATTGTCCGTGGTCACCTGGGCCATAAAGGTCTTGAACTTTCGGTATGGCATTGAAGCCACTCTCTACCATCGTCGAAGAATTTAACTCGACTGAGAAACCACGTTTATCTTTAGAACCTTTTTTAGTAGTAATTAAAATAGCTCCGTTTTTTCCTCTAAAGCCGTATAATGCCGCCGCATTTGCTCCTTTTAAAACCGAATACGTTTCGATATCGTCGGCTGAAATATTCCAAGTATCCGAGTTGATTGGCACCCCGTCAACCACGTACAAAACATCGGTATTTCCTCTCAAAACTACATTAGGACGACCTAATAATTCTGCCGAAGCACCAATGGTTAATCCTGCTACTTTACCCGCTAATGAGTTGATTGGGTTTGGTTCACGGGCTTTAATTAAATCTGCACCTTTTACCGTTTGGATGGCATTTGTTAAACTTCTACGTTCTTTTGAAATCCCTAAAGCAGTGACTACCACTTCTTCCACTTGTTTAACATCTTCATTCAAAACAATGTTGATGACAGTTTTTGTACCTACTTGTACTTCCTGTGCTGAATAGCCGATGAATGAAAATTGTAAAATTGCTTTTTCGCCCACCGATATTTTGTAGGCACCCTCTGCGTTGGTAGTTGTTCCTCTGTCCGTTCCTTTAATTCTGATTGTAGCGCCTGCGACCGGTTTTTTATCCGTTCCGTCGGTAATTTTCCCCGTGATACTTCTTTCTTGGGCAAAAGATGTCAGCGAAAAAGAGACTAATATTATTGTAAAGAAAATTTGGTGAAAGATTCTTACAACAATTCCTTTAAAAGTGACTTGTAAAATGTTTCTCATTGGTGATTTTAGTTTGTTAATAATGATACAAAATTACGCATCAGTTTTAACCACACATTTAGAGAAATATTATCAGACTGTAAAGAATTGAGGCGTTCTAAGGCCTGTTTTTGAGGGTTATATTATCCGAATGTTAGGAGAATATTTTATATTTAGATAATAGAATTTAACTTTGAATAAAATGCACAAAACCAATTCATCAGATTCTTTAATCTTAAAGTCACAATCTTGTTTTTCGTGATCGAATCCAGCCCGTTAAAAACTTGTACACAAACTAATTTAGAGCTTTTTAATATCTCAATAATGCCAAATTTGGAGATTTTATGAAAATATTCCATTACTAGGCACGGATAAACTAGTAAATTTTTGAATATCAACTAATTATCACAAGCCCTGCCACGGATTTATTATCAATATATTTATTTTTTATACTTAGAAATATAAATTGGCAGTTATCAGCATATTTTTGAATAAAAATTAGTTAGAAAATTATTTTTTGTCCAATATCATCTAATATCATTCGATTCTTTGAAAGAAGTTAGAGACTATATGATTGATAATCAATTAGGTAGAAGAAATTTAATTCCTGAACAAGCTTCCTATTTAAGAGGTTTAAGATATAATTCTGAGAAACTTATCAAGGGAAAATATGAGCGTCAAGAGCATATGGGTCAAAATGTCCCTTATGAATTAATGGCAAAAAAAGAAACCACTTCGGCACGTCTTTCTAAACAATATAAAGTAAGTGAAAAGACAATTAAACGAGACGCTGAATTTGCAGAAGGATTAAACCTTTTATCACCTGAATTAAAAAAAATATTCTTTCTGGAAAAGTTAAGGCAAAAAAATCTGAAATCCAGCAATTAGCACAAGTAGAAAATCCGATTGAAAGCATAGATTCGTTAGAAAAAGTCGCAGAGTTATTAGAGGTAAAAGTAAAAAAAGAAACTTCACACGCTGAAAATAAGCGTATTAATTTAGAAACCTTCATCGATGATAATGCATCAAGGGAGAAATTATTAAAACAGGTTCAAAAAAGTATCAAAAATGCTTCTGATTCAGACGTAATGGTAGAAATAAAAGGCTCTTTTCTATTAAAGAATGGATTAACAGAAGTATGGAAAAAATTACGTGGATTTTCAGACGAGGGTATAATAAGTGAGGAATTTACGGATAAAATATCCATTCTTCAAACCGTCAGTCTTG
>JBBAKZ010000008.1:0-4034 GCA_040403275.1 Arcicella sp.
TTACGAATGGCGTGGAGAATTGCCATTCCGCAATGTGTATTTGACGGGAATTGTTCGGGATAAACAAGGGCGTAAAATGTCTAAATCGTTGGGCAATTCACCCGACCCCTTGGAATTAATTGAAAAGTTTGGGGCGGACGGTGTTCGTTCTGGGTTGTTGTTCTCTGCCCCCGCCGGCAACGACTTACTTTATGACGATAAATTAATTGAACAAGGACGTAATTTCTGTAATAAAATCTGGAATGCGTATCGTTTGGTAGAAGGTTGGACGGTTACGGAACAAGCTCCAATTGAAAGTAATAAACTAGCTGTAGATTGGTTTAACGCAAGAATTAATCAAACAATTGCGGAGATTCAAGACCATTTCTCAAAATTCAGAATTTCGGATGCATTGTTGTCTTTATACAATTTAATTTGGGATGATTTCTGTTCAAAATACCTTGAAATCATCAAACCAGCTTACGAGCAACCCATTGATAAAGTTACGTTTGATGCAACGATTGAAATTTTTGAGAAATTGATGTGTTTGTTGCATCCATATATGCCATTTATTACCGAAGAAATTTGGCAAGCTTTGGCACAACGCAAGGAAGGCGAAAGTATTTGTAGAACGGCATTTCCCAAAGGTGGAAACGTAAATACCGAGCTTTTAACCAGTTTTGACGTGATGTTTGAGTTAGTATCAAAAATCCGTGAGACACGCAATGCCAAACAACTTTCTCCGAAAATTGCTTTGCCATTAGCCATCAAAACGGACAACAAAGGACGCTACGAAAACATCGAATCCATCATCGAAAAATTGGCGAACACGGAAACAATTGGTTACGTTTCTGACAAAGTGGACAATGCTATTTCATTTGTCATAAAATCGGATGAATTCTTTATTATTCTCGAAGGAGAAATTGACGTTGAGGCAGAATTAGAAGCCGCTCAAAAGGATTTGCAATACAATTTAGTTTTCAAAAAAGCCACCGAAGCCAAATTGGCCAACGAGCGTTTTGTAGCCAATGCCAAACCAGAATTAGTAGAAAGAGAACGCCAAAAATTAGCCGATGCCGAGTCGAAAATTAAGGCTTTGGAGGAGAGGATATTGAGTTTGAAAGCATAGTAAAAATCCCCTAAAATTGATTTATTAGGGGATTTTTGTTTTATAAATCATCAATTTCTTCCTCTGATAAACCTGTATATTGCATAATTTTATTTGGACGAACTCCGTCCTTTTTCATCTCTTTTGCAATCTTTTTAGCATTATCTTTTTCAGCACTTTCCACAGCCTTATTTACCACTTCTCATATTTCAATATATTTCATCAAACTTTTTTGATAATTATCGTATTACCCAGAAGTCATTGCTGCAATTTCTGCTTCGTGGAATGCTTTTTCAAAAATGGGTTCTCTCATGATATATTTTGACATTTTTTTTACGGAAATTTTTTATAGATATCTTTTCTATGGTCGAATGTAACAAAATATAGTGTTTGTTCATCATCTTCCCATTTAAGCCCAATGCGATATTAACCCGATTTTATTCTAAAATAACTGGTCTATCCTTTTAGCTTTTTGAAGTTTTTTATATCTGTAAATGCTCCCGATTCTTCAACATCAGCAATTATACTCATAATATTTTCCTTCAAATCTACATCTTTAATTTTCTGAATTTCCTTCAAAAAACTATTTTTGAAAGATACATTCATTATTTGGAAAGTGCTTTAAAAATTTCATCACGAGAAACAGTGGAGGTTTCCATTCCTTCATCAATTTTCAAAGCCAATTGATGGTCTTCCCATTGTGGTAAAGATAATTTTTGGGTACGAATTCCCAATTTTTGAGCCAAGGCTAATAAAAGCTTTAAATCTTGACCTGATTCTGATTCTAAAAGTATAGCGTTCATAGTATGTATTTAAGATTAAAATTGTTACTTAATGGGACTCAATTCTATGCCACGTATGTGCTTGAGGTATTTTAAATAAATCGAAAGAAGAATTGATACTCCCATTAAAATTAATAAGATAATTGGAAGAAGTGTTTTAAATTTTGTCGTGAAACTTAATTGTTTAAATGGAATTAATGAAAATAATGTCCCTCCTAAGATACTAAATAAAAGGATTGATAGGAAACCACTTAACAAATCAAAAAAGAATAACGTATGCCATGAAAATTCATTTGAATCGACTTTTCGATAAAATATATACACAATAATGACTTGTAGAATTCCTAAAACTATTACGTAAGACCAAATATTTTTTATTTTCTTATTATTCATTTCTCTTTAAGGTAAATTTATGTAACCCATTTTCTATCCCCTAAAATCTCCTTAAAGCCATTTCCGAAACCGTCTGTCCAATGGATAATGAGGACGTTGCGGCTGGTGATGGCGCATTCAAAATATTGATTACCTTTTCGTCTTCAATGATGGCAAAATCATCCAAAAGTCCGCCGGTGCGGTCGCAGGCTTGGGCTCTCACACCCGCACCGCCTTCGATAAGGTCAGATTCTTGAATGTCTGGAATCAATTCTTGCAAAGCTTTGGTAAAGGCTGTTTTCGAGAAACTTCGGTACATTTCGCTTAATCCCATTTCCCAATATTTTATTGCCACTTTCTGGAATCCTCCCCACGTGAGGGTTTCCCACAATTCTGTGGCGTTGATGTCCATTTTTTTGTACCCTTCTTTTCTGAATGCCAATACAGCATTAGGACCTGCCTCCACGCCACCTTTCATCATGCGAGTAAAATGCACACCCAAAAATGGAAAATTAGGATCTGGAACTGGATAAATAAGGTTTTTAACCAAATAATGTTTCTCAGGACGAATCTTGAAATATTCCCCACGGAAAGGAACAATCCGCACATCAATCGGTGTGTCTTGCGACATTTGAGCGACTTTATCCGAATATAATCCTGCACAATTTATCACCAATTTTGTCTCGTAAGTATTTCGTTCGGTTTTCACAATCGATAAGGTATGTCCCTTCGTTATACCCGTAACTTTTTCATTAAATTGCAGATCAACTCCTAAATTTCGCAGTTTTTCTGCCATTTTCTGGCTCATTACTTTATAATCCACAATACCCGTTTGCGGTACCCATAAACCCTCTAAACAAGACACATAAGGCTCGTATTCTTTTACTTCCGATGCGGAAATTTTACGAACGCCATCCAAGCCATTTTGTTGTCCTCGCAGATAAAGGGTGTCCAATTGTTGGCGTTGGTCTTGTTTTGTTGCCACCACAACTTTCCCCGTAATTTCGTAAGGAATATTTTCTTGGTTACAAAATTCGATAAGTTGATGATAGCCTTGTATACAGTTAGTGGCTTTCAATGAACCCGGCTTATAATAAAGTCCCGAATGAATCACCCCCGAGTTATTACCCGTTTGGTGCATGGCCACTTCACGTTCTTTTTCGAGTACCAAAATCTTCATTTCAGGACGTTGTTCCTTGATTCTGAGGGCAGTAGCCAATCCCACAATTCCTCCACCGATGACGATAATATCGTGTTGCATATCTTTTTTTATGGTTAAAATCTATTACAAATATAATCAAAAAGCCCTGCAAGATGTTCGAAATCTTACAGGGCTTTTTGATTATCTAAAATATATTTAGGAATCTGGCAATCTAATTGGCCACTAATTTCATCGTGTATTTTACTTTTTTAGAAGTTTCTACGATAATTCCACCAAAGGCAGCAATGGCAATAATTGCTTGTTTATCCGCTGATTCCTTCGCCAAATTTGCCATTACCACCGTAAACGAAGCTTCCATTTCTTTGGCACTCAAATTATCAATATCAAATAAGACAACCGAAGGCGTATTGGTGAGTTCAAGTTGTTTTTCATTGGAAACAAATTTCCATGTTCCTTTCTCCACTTTCTTTTTACTATCCGTATACGTCTGCAAATCTCCATTAGTACTGAAAATAAAATAATCATTTGGAGCGGTTAAAAAGGTCACTTTCGTGTTGGGCGTTTTGTTGTTTCCATACACCACAATCTTTTTCCCATCCACATCAAAACTAATTTCTTCATATACCCACTT
>JBBAKZ010000008.1:4044-21085 GCA_040403275.1 Arcicella sp.
GTGAAAGTAGCTCAGTTTTAGAAACTGTAGGCGTGACTGTACTTCCTAATTGATTTCCAGAAGGGTTAATTCTTTCATCACAACTTTGTAAAAAAATAGCCAGTAATAGGAGGCTCATTAGTGGTAATAGCTTGTTCATTTTGTTTAAATTTATACTACAAATATAATACGCAAAATCAAATTGGAATAAATGCAAAGACAACCGTATATTCCGTACTGGTATTAGATAAACCCAAACTTTGCAACCTGGCCAACCAATCGGCATTATTTGTAACGCTTTCTTTTTTATTTCCACCACCTCTCACCAAAACTTCATTGTATTGCCAAGAACGAGCGGTTAAAATTTCTGTCGTTGTTGAAGATGTGTACGGTGGTATTACAATTATTCCAACTGGAGTGGTTTGTGGGGTAATTCTTTCCTCGCAACTTTGTAAAAAGCAACAACAATTATCAGGGTCAAAATCAAGGTCTGTTTCACTGGATCAGTTTCTTAAATTCGTCATGATATTTACTTTATAAAGAAAAATTTCAGTAATTTGGTTGTCAAAATTACGCAAACCCAACCTTTGCATTAACCTTTAAACGAAGAATCCATCTTTAAGTATATGTTTTCCGTTAGAATTTAAAAAATGATAGTCAAAAATCAGTCCCAAATTATGAAAAACTTATTCTTGTTCTTTTTTTTTCTGCTTATTATCAGTAATTCGCAAATTATTGCCCAAAATAAACCACAAGAACCTATTAAAAAATATAAACTTCAACTCCGAGCGTATGACATCGAGAGCCATGATGATTTGGAAGGTACATACATCAAATTATACAATCTTACCAAGAAAAAATTAGCCGATTCTGCCATCGTAATCAATGGATTTGCCACCTTCATCCTCGATAAAGGCAATGATTATGACCTCGTTGGGCAAAGGTCTCGTTACTTGACTCGCCGTGCAAATTTCAATGCCGCTTGTTATTTGCAAGACCCCAAAAAAGTTTTTTGTGTATCGGGAATTGATATTGAAAATGTTACAAAACAAGCGGACGGCTCTGATTTTGTGGAAGGAGCAATTGCCATGAAAAAAATTAAGTTGAATGATTCTTTCAAAATTGAAAACATCCGTTACGACCTCAATGAGTGGATAATTCGCCCTGATGCGGCCAAAAAATTGGATAATCTAGTACAGATTTTGAGAGATAATCCTGGTATCCTGGTAGAGTTGGGTTCGCACACCGACGCTCGTGCCAGCGATGATTATAACTTATATTTATCCCAAAAACGGGCGGAATCAGCGGTTGATTATATTATTAAAAAAGGAAAAATTCCACAAAATAGAATCTCTGCAAAAGGATACGGCGAAACAAAGTTAGTGAATAAATGTGATGATGGTGTGGCTTGTTCAGAAATAGAACACGCCATGAATCGAAGGACTGAAATCAGAATTACGGGATATTTAATTGATGGAATTCCCGTTGATTTAAAGGGGGGTACTGCGGTTTCAGCAGATAGAAAATAACCAAAATTCATGAAAAAGTGCAAATGTTAGCGGACATTTGCACTCAACAGATTTGGCGGTTTCTATATAAATAACCAGTAAATAGTTGGTTTACTATAAACTAATAGTAGTTAAATGTAAGGCAAACATAAGGAATTTATTTTGCAAATGCAATAACAAATGGCAAGAAAATAAGGATAAATATTCTATTATTATTCTTATTTTCTAATTCGACTCAATGTTTCAGGAGATATTCCTCAATCGTTTGCTATAATCTATTGAGGTATCCTTTGAATTATCATTGGACGAGTTTGGGTAAGTTGCTCAGAGCGTTCCTGAGCAGTTAACGCAGTTAATGAATCACTGCGACTTTGTTGTTCGTTACAAGAACTTTCAGCCATGTATATTACTAATCTATCCCATTGTGGAAACCTATCGTACATCTTTTTTAAGTCTTGAAATCTGCTCATAACTAATGCTGATTTTTCCAGTGCCTTCACCTATTCAATGCTTGGCTTTGGCATAGTAAAACTGGGTACGGAGCTGATAAATATGTTTTCACAACCTAAGAAGCGGGTACATGCTTTCCCTTCTACCAAATACTAAATCCTAAAAAACCCTTTCACAACGAAACCAGCCTCCAGTTGCAGTATCGCCTTGTGCGTATAAATATTCTCCCTATTTGAGTTTTCGAGGATGGAAAAATTGCCAAACTTACGCTAATTCTTAATCCGAAAAATTAATGAAAAAACGGAAAAGACTTTGTAATGGGGTTCATAATTGAAGGCTTTTTCCTAAGTCTATTATTAAGAATTATAATTTATCACCACGATAAACGGTTAATTATACTTTTGAAATTTAGGAATGAATGAGAAAGACCTTAAAATTCCCTAAAAATAAGATTGTTTGAAACTGCCATAAAATAATCTTTCCGTAAAAAAACTGTAACTTTGTATAGAAAAACCGCCACTATTTACGTTCATGCAGTATAACGTCTCACTTTATTTTGAGTATGAAAAAATACTATTACCAACTATTATTTTGTTTAACTTTTTTATTCATTAATTTTCAAGCCCAAGCTGAAAATACACTCGGAGGTACACTTGATTTTACGCATAAAGGAGGGAATATTTATACAGTAAAAGCCACCATTTACGTTGATAAATCAGTGAATGGAACTTCTCCAGACCTATATCAGGGATTCATTCCAGCGAGAATTTTTTCAAAAGGCGCTACGGCGGCTGGCGATTTATTAGTAGAAACCATTAAGTTAAACCTACTTCCGAAGGAAGATAATTTTCCTTACGACAACCAAGAGTGTGCCGCTTCTTTTTCGATTTCAACCACCAAAATTGTCTATTCAACCGATATTACCCTTGATAAATCAAAATTCAATAATGCCAATGGCTATTATTTAGCTTGCGTGGATGGAAACCGAAATGTAACAACCAATGCGAATACGCCTTCCATTGGGATGACGCTTTATTTAGAATTTCCACCTTTGAATGGTGCTGATAATTCGAGTCCCGTTTTCAATTTAAAGAAAGGAACAATTGCTTGTTTGAATCGGAATTTTACGATTGATTTAAGTGCCAGCGATGCAGATGCTGGAAATACTCGAACCTATCGACTGGTTGACCCTTATTCAGGTGCTGGTTCTGGTCAGGTAATTGGCAAGCAAACCTACGATATTCCTGCTCGAAATGCCTACAAAAATTCTTATTTTTTAGTCGATTTTCTGGCAGGATTTTCAGCCACAAATCCCATTACAGGAACGGGTATCACGCTTAACCCGAATACTGGTATTTTGACGGGTATACCCACCAAAATCGGAAAATATTTAGTTTGTGTAGAATGTCGGGAATTTAGAAATGGCGTACAAATTGGCTTAAATCGACAAGATTTTGAGATTATTGTGGATGATTGCACGAATCCAAAACCTAAAATTTTCCTTGCGGGCAATGACCCTACCATTCATGAAATTTCAGCCGTTATTTGTGAAGGTTCCTACCGAATTTTGGAAACGGTTAATAATGTAAACTTCCTTTACGTTTGGAAAAAAGATGGTGTAGTTGTACCTGGCGCTAATAAATATCAACTAAAAGTGCTTTATAAAGATGCTGGAAAATATACAGTAACGGTCACCCGGACGGGTAGCTGTTCGGGAGTGGATACTTCGTTAGAAACAGAATTACGTCCCCAAGCTGGCGAAAATGTAAAATTAATGGTAGCCGATAGCACAGTTTGTAGTAATTCGGTACCCGTAATCTTGAGTATTGAGCAAAACTCAATTGGCACAGCTCGCAACTATTTCAGAAAACAATGGTATTTCAATGAAACAGATATTATTGAGGCTGGTGGCAAACAATTTTATCCTTTTTCCGCCTCAGGAAAATATAAAGTTGTTGTAACCGATTTGACACAGGGGGGTAATAAATGTACTTACGAAGCCTTCAAGGAAATCATTGTTACGCCCGTTCCAAAGCCAACCATTACAAACCTAACGGGTAAAACGGTAGTTTGTCAAGGAGAAATTATAAAATTGAGCGTTGCTCCGGTTGAAACGGGCGTTGCTTATCATTGGGTAAAAAACAGCGTAGATATTGCAACAACAACTTCGTTAGACGTTAACTCCAGTGGAACGTATACCATCAGAGCGGAAAGTACTGTCAATACGGATTGTTTTAATTATGCCCCTACGACCATAACTGTTTCGGTAAATCCGTATCCAACCGTTACTTTTGACAACATCACACCCATTTGTAACACCAAATCTGGAAAGATTGATTTACGAAATCTTGTGAGTCCTTCTTACGACCCAGCTTTGGGCGTATTTACGGGTACGGGCGTGCGAGGATATGAATTTGACCCAACGATTTCGGGATACGGCTCATTCCCAATAAAATATACTTACACCACGTTGGAAGGTTGTGGAAAAGATGCTTCAAAAACAGCCATCGTTGATTTATCGCCAGTGGTGAAATTAGGAAATGATATTACTATTTTTAGAGGAGATACCGTTAGACTAAAAAGTGTGGGAAGTACGGGAAGCAAATATTTTTACGAGTGGACACCTGTTGCTGGATTAGATTTACCCAATATTCCACAACCCTTAGCAAGCCCCAATGATCCTACAACTTATGCAGTAAAAGTTTCATCAATATTAAGTGCGTGTTTTGCGACAGCTAAAATTAGAATATCGGTAAAGTCAAAATTAAAAATACCATCGGCATTTACTCCTAACTCAGACTTAATTAATTCGACTTGGGTTATTATGGATAACCTTCAAGAAGTTAATGATTACCCAACGATTGAAGTTAAAATCTTTAATCGATGGGGTGATGAAATATACAGTTCTGTCGGTTCAGGAGCGTATCAGACTAAACCATTTGATGGCACAATTAATAATAATGAAAGACTTCCCGCAGGAACCTATTTTTACGTGATAAAACCAAGTCCCGATGTGCCAAGTTTGACTGGATATGTAACGATTGTGCAGTAAATTCAGTTAGCTTTAGCTTTAGCAGTTACCGAGAAGTACCTTTCGAAAAATAAAGTCCCTTAAAAAAATAATTTAATGTCCGAAAACTATTTTCCGGTAACTATTTACTGATAACTGTTTACTGATAACTAATAACTAAAATATTATGCAAGGTTTATTAGACCAAAAATTCAATGAAGGTGGCGTAGTAATCACCAAAGTGGACGACCTCATCAATTGGGCGAGACTAAGTTCACTTTGGCCGATGGGTTTTGGTTTGGCTTGTTGTGCGATTGAAATGATGCAAACGATGGCTTCGGGCTATGATTTAGACCGTTTTGGGGTTTTTCCAAGACCTTCACCTCGGCAGTCGGACGTGATGATTGTGGCAGGAACGGTGACTTTCAAAATGGCCGATCGTATCAGAAGGTTATACGAACAAATGCCCGAACCCCGCTACGTAATTTCGATGGGAAGTTGCTCTAATTGCGGCGGTCCTTACTGGGAACACGGCTATCATGTGGTGAAAGGCGTTGACAGAATTATGCCCGTCGATGTGTACGTGCCGGGCTGTCCACCCCGCCCAGAAGCGTTGATTGGCGGTTTTTTGAAATTACAAGAGAAAATTAGAAATGAAAGCTTAGTGGCTCCCACCGCACTTTTGGAGATGGAAATGGAAGAAGAAAGAAATCAAAAACCTGATTTTGCGGTTGTTTAGTTATTGGTCATCCACCAATTGATTTGTATCCATTTTCTAATAACTAATAACCGTTAGCTAATAACTACCCAATGCCACAAAAATTCATAAATATCCTCACAAATGCGCTCGGTGAAGACATTATTATTCAAGCCGACCACCAATGTATCACCGTACCAACGGAACGCATTGCTGACGTTTGTATGCTCTTGCATACGCATGAAGCATGTTATTTTGATATGCTTTCTTGCTTGACAGCTTTGGATAATGGCGTTGAAAAAGGCACCATGGAAGTGATTTATAATCTCTATTCCATTCCTTTTGAGCATTCGTTGATGTTGAAGATTATTTTTCCAAGAAATAAAGAAAATGAACCCTTACCCGTTGTGCCGAGTGTATGCGATATTTGGCGAACTGCCGATTGGCACGAACGTGAAGCCTTTGATTTAGTAGGAATTACTTTCAGTAATCATCCCGATTTAAGAAGAATTTTACTGCCCGAAGATTGGCTTGGACATCCACTTCGCAAGGATTATGAAGCGCAAGAATATTATCATGGCATTCAGGTGAAATATTAGTTTTCGATGTTCGGTTTTCTATGTTCGATGTTCGATGTTCGATGTTTGTTGTCCGATGTTTGTTGTCCGAAAACGAGCAACGAACATCGAAAACCGAACATCGAACATCAAACATCAAACATCGAAATATTAATGCTTAAAGTGTCTCACACCTGTCATCACCATTGCCACGCCATTCGCATCGCAATAAGCAACCGAATCTTTATCTTTAATTGAACCTCCTGGTTGTGTAACGGCGGTAATCCCCGCTTTATGAGCAATTTCTACACAGTCTGGAAAAGGGAAAAACGCATCCGAAGCCATTACCGCCCCTTGCAAATCAAAACCAAATTCAGCCGCCTTTTCAATAGCTTGTTTCAGTGCGTCAACTCTTGAAGTTTGTCCAACGCCCGAAGCCAATAATTGCCCTTCTTTCGCTAAAATAATCGTATTTGATTTGGTATGTTTACAGATTTTCAACGCAAATTCCAAGGCTTTCAATTCTGATTCGGTTGGTGCCTTTTCAGTAACTATTTTAAAATCCGCAATTTTCTCGGTTGATAAATCTTTATCTTGTTCCAAAACACCATTCAATAATGTCTTGAACATCATTTTTGAAACTTCGATTTGCTTACGTTTCAATAAAATACGGTTCTTTTTAGATTTCAATACAACTAAAGCCTCTTCCGTAAAATCTGGCGCAATTAATATCTCGAAAAACAAAGAATTCATTTCTTCTGCAGAAGCTTTATCGACCGTTCCGTTGGTTGCCAAAACACCACCAAATGCCGAAATGGTATCGCAAGCAAAAGCATTTTTGTAGGCTTCCTGTACGGTTGGAGCCGTTGCTACGCCACAAGCGTTGGTATGTTTGATGATAACAAACGAAGTATCTTCAAATTCATCCAAAAGCGTAATACAAGCATCTACATCCACTAAGTTGTTGTAAGACAGTTCTTTACCGTGCAATTTATCAAACATTGCCTCTAAATCACCGTAAAAATTTGCGGTTTGGTGTGGGTTTTCACCGTAACGTAAGCCATTTTGTGGTAACGATTTAAAATCGTAAATATCCGTTTTATTGCCATTAAAATAAGCATGAATGGCCGTATCATAATGTGAAGAAGTACCGAATGCCAACATCGCAAAACGCTTGCGGTCGGAAAGGTCGGTAGCACAATTTTTATTTTCCAAAATCGAAAGTACTTCAGCGTATTGTGTCCTTGAAGAAACGATTAAAACATCATTGAAGTTTTTAGCCGCTCCACGAATCAGCGAAATACCGCCAATGTCAATTTTTTCGATAATGTCATCTTCCGAAGCACCACTCGCCACGGTTTCCTCAAAAGGATACAAATCAACGATTACTAAATCGATTGAAGGAATTTCGTATTGAGCGGCGGTTTCCACATCTCCTTGATTATCACGGCGATATAAAATTCCACCGAATACTTTCGGATGCAGAGTTTTTACTCTTCCGCCAAAAATTGAAGGATAACTCGTAAGGTCTTCAACCGCCGTAACGGGAATACCTAGATCTTCGATGAAAGTTTGCGTGCCACCCGTTGAGTATAATTTTACGCCATTTTTATGAAGTAATTCAACAATCGGAGCGAGTCCGTCTTTGTAATAAACCGAAATGAGAGAAGATTGGATTTTTTTGGATTCCATTGTTTGTTTTTAGGGGTTGGGGGTTAGGGGTTGGGATTTAGCTTGCTTGCTAACCCCTAACCCCCAACCCCTAACTCCTTTTAATAAATAAGGTGCAAAATTAATAGATACAAGGTTCTTATCCGTATTTTTTACCAATCATCTCCTACATTTTTTGTATTTTTGTAGCTCAACAATTTCAAAAATCATGGGATATAGCAATTTTAGAAAGATAAAAACAGTCAGTAAAAGGTTTAATATTGACGTTGCGATGGCTCGTTTATTTGAAAATGTACCAAATGTTGAACCAAGTCCGTGGTTAGTTGAAACCCTACAAATGTCGGAATTAATGCCTTTGATGAATGAAAAAACTAAGTCAGAACGCATAGTTTCACCTATTTTATTAGAAATTGTGAAATCTTACGCTGATAGAATTACACTTTTTTCAGGTGAAAGTATTGACATTCGACCAGAAGATGATTTAGCAGGGGAATGTGACTTTTTCTTTGCTCTACATCCTCCAAAACCCTTTATTGATACACCCATTATTTCCTTGACAGAAGCCAAGGATGAGAACATGGAGTATGGCGTTGGTCAGTGTGCTGCTCAGATGTATGGAGCAAGGTTATACAATGAAGCAGAAGGCAAAAATATTCCTTTTATATACGGATGTGCAACAGACGGTGTGGAATGGCAATTCCTGAAATTAGAAAACAATTCCTATTTCATTGACCGTAAGATTTATACTGACATCAGAGAGATTTTAGGGGTTTGGCATAATATTATGCAATCTTATTTGACAAAGTAAAACATCAATACGGCCTTGTTCAAATGAAGTTTTTACTTGAAAAATTATTATCTTTGCAAACATTTTTTTTGAATCGAACATAAAATCAATATTTTAACAAATTACAAATGAAAAAATTATCCTTAATCGTATGTGGCGGTTTGTTGGCAATTGGAGCAATATCGTGCGATAAAGCTGGAAATTCAGGAACAGCTACGTCGACAGTATCAACCACTAAAACAGGCGTAGAAAAGAAAACAGTTTATGTAAATACTGATTCATTATTATCTGGATACCAATTTTACAAAGACGCCCAAAAAGAATTTGAAAACAAAGGATACCGTTTACAGGTGGACTTGGGACAACGTGAAAAAGCGCTTCAAGGCGAATTGGGAGCAATTCAGCAAAGAGCGCAAACCATGACACAGGCAGAATTACAAGGAGCGGACATGATGTTGAAGAAAAAAGGCGCTGAATTGCAACAATACAGCCAACAACGTCAGCAAGCATTAGCAGTAGAGCAATCTAAAAAAATGCAAGAATTATATACCAACATCCGTGAGTATGTAAAAAAACACAATGCAGAAAATAACTTCGAATTTGTATTAGGATATACCACAGCAGGCGGCGGTATTTTATTTGCCGATGAATCAGCGGATAGAACTCAGCAAATTGTGGATGGCCTAAATGCTGAATACGCTGAATTGAAAAAATCAGCACCAGCGAAGAAATAGTCAAGTCAGATTGCACAAAAAAGCCTTCTCAAATCATTTGGGAAGGCTTTTTTTATGATTAGTGGAACACGGATTAAATGGATTAGACACGGATTATTATATTTTAAAAGTCCTTACAAAAATTTTATCTGTTCGGTTCGCCGATGCGGTCTAATCCTTTCAATCCGTATGTTATTTAAGTACCTTTGCCACATGGATTATTTTAAAAAATTACTGGATTTACTGAAAATTGAACGGAATGAAGACCGTGAACAATATAAAAGATTAACTGAATCATCGTCCGTAGCCGAACGCCGAGCCAATGGTTTGACGTGGTTTCCCGTTGCCATTCGAGGTTCGGAAATTGGTCGGGGAGATTATTTAACGATTGAATTGGAACGGACGACACATCAAGACGTTTTTCATCAATTTCGTGCGGGAATGCCAGCCGTTTTCTTCACCAATCATGACCCCAAAAAGGATAGAATTGAAGGAACCATTACGCATCAAAATGGCAATAAATTAAAAATTTCCATCAAAGACGATGAACTTCCGGAATGGAGCAGAGACGGAAAATTGGGCGTTGATGTGTTGTTTGATGATAATAGTTACGATGAAATGAATGATGCCCTCAAAACGGCATCTGACATACGTGAAAAAAGTGAATTGATTCAGGTTTTAACGGGGGGAAAACACGATTCATTATTTAGGCAAAAATCTCAACGAATCTCAGTCAAAAGCTGTCGATAAAATTCTGTCAGCCAATGAATTGTCGATTGTTCACGGCCCTCCCGGAACGGGCAAAACCACGACCTTAATTCAAGCAATCAAAGCATTAATTAAGCAAGAAAATCAGAAGATTTTGGTGGTTGCTCCCAGCAATACCGCCGTTGATTTATTGAGTGAAAAATTAGCCGAAGAAGGACTAAATGTGCTTCGGGTGGGCAATCCTGCGAAGGTTTCTGAGCGCTTGCAAAAACTGACTTTGGAAGCAAAAATGGCCGAACACGATTATTTGAAGGAAACCAAGCGATTAAAAAAACAAGCGATGGAATTCAAGAATATGGCGCATAAATACAAGAAAAGTTTTGGTAAATCTGAACGTGACCAACGCAAAGCTTTGTTTGATGAAGCCCACAAAATCATGAAGGAGGTTGGCAATACCGAACAATATATTATTGATGATATTGTCTCGAAAACGCAAGTGGTTACGGCCACGCTCGTGGGTGCAAATCATTACACCATTAGAAATTTAACGTATAATACCGTAGTAATTGACGAAGCTGGGCAAGCCCTCGAACCGGCCTGTTGGATTCCGATTTTGAAAGCAAAAAAGGTAATTTTAGCGGGCGACCATTGTCAGTTATCACCCACGATAAAATCGAATGAAGCAGCCAAAAATGGACTCAATAACACGCTTTTGGAGAAGTGTATTGAACTCCATCCAGAAGCCATAACCTTACTCGAAGAACAATATCGCATGAATGAGAATATCATGGGATATTCATCTAAGATTTTTTATGAAGATAAATTAAAAGCCCATGAATCCGTGGCGAAATCTTTGCTGTTTGAAAATGATTTTCCGCTACTTTTTATTGATACGGCAGGTTGTGGATTTGAAGAAAAATTGGAAGGAACAAGTAGCACAAATCCCGATGAGGCGGCATTTGCATTTAAACATATCAATCTGTTTATCAGTGAGTTAATTAAAAAATATACCGTTGATGATTTTCCAAGTATTGCCGTAATATCCCCTTACAAACAGCAGATAAATCTACTAAAAACGCAATTTGAACACAGTCCAGATTTACAGAAATATAAGGAAAATATTAGTGTAAATACCATTGATAGTTTTCAAGGACAAGAGCGAGACATTGTCTACATCAGCCTCACGAGAAGCAATGATAAAGGCGAAATTGGTTTCCTTTCCGACATCCGAAGAATGAACGTAGCCATGACTCGGGCAAGGAAAAAATTGGTAGTAATTGGCGACAGTGCCACCTTGGGACAACATCCTTTTTATGCCAATTTTATTGAATATGCGGAGAAAAAAGGCGGGTATGTAAGTGCTTGGGAATTTATGGATTAGAAATCTGCCCAGCCAAAACCTGAATCCCTTCCTCAAAACTAACTGGATTATATCCCAAAACTGACACCGCTTTATCCAAAACAAAACCAGTTCGCAGGGGACGTTTGGCTGGCTGGGTAAAATTACTCGAATCAACTTGTGAGATTAATGATTTATCTAATTGAAAAAAATCAGCCGTTTTTATGGCCATTTCGTAGGGAGTCAAAAAGTCTTTGCCCGAAATGTGAAAGATTCCTTGGGCTTTTTTATCCACCGCTAGCCAACAACCCATCGCTAGGTCTTCGGCTAAAGTTGGGGTTCTGAATTGGTCGGTGACAACGTTGATTGCTTTCTGGGCTTCTAAGGATTTTTTTACCCAAAGAATGATGTTTGAACGGCTCATATCATTCGTAATTCCGTAAACCAAAACCGTCCTGATAATGCTCCAAGCACAATTTGAACGTTTCACTACTCCTTCGGCAGCGTATTTACTCCAACCATAAAAACTTAATGGACTGGGTTTATCCTCTTCTGAATAAGGCCCAGATTCACCATCAAAAACAAAATCTGTTGAAAGATGACAAAGAAAAATGTCGTGCTTTTCACAGGCTTCTACCAAATATTCGAGTGCTTTTACATTCATAGCCCAACACAAATCTTTTTGCCCTTCACATTGGTCAACATTGGTCATGGCAGCGGTGTGAATAATAGCATCAGGGCGTACTTTTTCGATTATCTCCGCCACTTGTTCGGCATTGGTAATATCCATTTCTTGGTAGTCATAACCTTCCGTAAAATCCATCCGATTTACCCCACGAGAAGTAGCAATCAATTGAATATCAGCATTTTGCGCTAGTAATGAAACTAATTTTTGTCCTAATAACCCATTAGAACCGGTGATGAGGATTTTCTTTTTTTGCACGATTAATTAGCGCTATTTTAAGTAGATGTTATCGTTTATAAACATTTTTTCTGTTACCAACTTTCAAAACTTCGATAGTTAAAATATCGTCTTCAATTGAATAAATTATTCGATATATACCCTTTTTTATTAGATAAAAATCGTCAAACCCTTCTAATTTTTTAACATCAAATGGTCATGGATTTTCTTCCAAATCCATGATTGCAGATTTAATTTTCAGGATTTCTTTCATTGGTAATTTAGAAATCTCTTTTCCAGCAGATTTAGAAATAACTACTTTGTAATTATCCATCTATTTTACTGCTTTTTGTTTTAATATTCTGTCAAAAAATAATGAAGCATCTTCTTTTATCTCATTTTTACGAGATTTTGCTTCTAAACCTTCTAAAAAGTCTTCTATGGCTTCACGATGATTTTTGAGGTCAATCAAAACCGCCGTCTTGATTCCCTTATCATTTGTTACATAATTTACACCTCTCATGTTTTTTACAATTGATTTTTTACAAATATAACATTCTTAAAACTCCCAGCCATATAACTTAGAAATCTTCTTCTTCCGCATTTTTTTACACGTAATTTTCATGGCAATATCTTTCAAAGGACGATTATTACCATCTCTTTTTTGGCTTGCTACCGAATCTATCACCCACAGATTATCTATTACTTGCCCAAAAACTGTGTAATTCCCATCGAGGTGGGGCGTCCCTCCTATTGTTTTGTAAACTTGTTTTTGTGGTTCGGTGAAAACTCGTTGGGGCGTGCGAGCCAATTGTTGGGTTAATGTCACATCATTCCAAACTTGTCCTTGAACTACATAAAACTGACAACCCGATGAAGCCTTTTCGGGATTACCGTCTCTCGCTGCTGCCAAAGCCCCTTTTTTATGGAAAAGTTGGGGCGTTATTTCAGCCTGAATTTTGTAGCCTACATCCCCATTTCCCAAAATGATTCCTTGCTTGGCAATGCGTGATTCTGGATCACCACCTTGAATCATGAATAAATTGATGATGCGGTGAAAAAGTAATCCATCATAAAATTTATCGTCCGCTAATTTCAAAAAATTGGCTTTATGCTGGGGCGTTTGGTCGTATAAAAGAGCGTGCATTTCTCCCCAAGGTGTTGAGATTGTAACAAGATAATCTTTTTTAGATTGCGCTTTAACTAATTGATTTACAAGGAGAAATAAGCAAATTAGTATTATTTTTTTCATGTTAAATTTTGTTTAATTTGTTAGCGCTATTTTAAAAAAATCTTCGTGTAATTGGCAGAATGATGAATTAAAAATTTAGGTAAATTTACGAAAACCCTATTGAACTTTTTACCAAACTAAAATTAATACCCTAAGTTCATTTTTTGAAAGAAGGCATGAAATATTTCTAATTGTTAGTACATGAGATTACCCACAAAATATGTCCTAAATTTGTGGTTCATTTTAACAAGTTTCCCTTTCAATGTTCAAAAAATTAAGTATTTTTCTTTCCATTTCATTATTTCTCTCTTCGTGTGCAGGCGTTTATATCCCCTCAACGAACACTAACACAACCACTCGCACAACGCCCTCACCAAGCGTACAAACTAAAGTAGCCGCTAACTTTCCAGAAAGTTTTGATGATGCTGCCAAGAATCGATATGAAGCGGGCAATATTACCGTTTCATCGGGTCAATGGTACCTTGAAAATGCCATTATGGGTAGTGCCGACAACGACCAGAAAGATGGGATAAAAGCCATCAGAATGAAAGAAATGGCAAAATTATCCATGAAATTCGATATCCCTTCGGGTATTTCGCAAGTGCGTTTTAAGTACGGTGTTTATCAATTAGATAAAGAGAGTAGTTTTGAATTATGGGTTTCTACAAACGGAGGAACATCTTGGAGTAAATTGGGCTCAACGATTACGGCCACGAATAAATCCCTTCAAGATGCCCAGTTTAATGTCAATATTCAACAAGCAGCTCGCATCGAAATTCGTAAAACAGACGGTTCTTCCAATCGTTTGAATATTGATAATATTTCGATAATTACTTATGGTGTTGGCTACAGTAATAACACTTCTATTCCAAATGGTTCAACAACGCCAACTCGTGATGATAATTTAACCATGGGAAATCCTTCAAATGCGGCAACAAATACTTCTTATTCAGACAATTATTTGATGGTTAAAAATGCTTTTACGCTTTCTTACAATAAAAATAAAGGAATTGCCAATTGGGTTTCGTGGCATTTGAGTACCGCATGGAAAGGAGAAACCGATCGTCAAAATGATTTTCGTCCCGATTCAGATTTACCCCAAAATTGGTACGAAGTTACGCCCCGAGATTATGCTTCTACGGGTTTCGACCGAGGACATTTATGCCCTTCCAGCGACCGTGATGGCAGTTTAGAAGATAATCAAGAAACATTTTTTATGACTAATATGACTCCCCAAGCGCCCGACCATAACCGAGGAGTTTGGAAGTCTTTGGAAGAATACGAACGAATCTTGACTTTACAAGGAAATGAAGTTTATGTCATTGCGGGACCTTTAGGCCAAGGAGGAACGGGAGCGAATGGATTTGCAAAAACCATCGGCAAAAACAATAATATTACCGTACCTGCATCGCTTTGGAAAATTATCGTGGTGTTGCCAATTGGACAAAATGATGCCGCCAGAGTCAATGAAAATACCAGAATTATTGCCGTAAATATCCCCAATGATAATAGTGTTGGCTTTACAAGTTGGAAACAATATCGCTTGTCAGTTGATGAATTAGAGCGCTTGACGGGCTTTGATTTTTTATCAGATGTCTCTGTAAATATTCAAGCGGTTATTGAGCGGAGAATTGACAATTTGCAGAGCTTTGAGCCGTGAGCATTGAGAAAATTAAGGCAAAAAAAATGCCAATTCATCAAAGAATTGGCATTTTTTATGGCTTAAAGCTTACCCAAAATACTTCGTTTTTCCAGGAATTGCTACGGGATAATTGCCGTTTGCATCTGGTTTCAAAGGCATATCGGCATCCCAAGCAAAAGTTTTTGGCGCAATACTAATGCCCGAATTTAGCGCTTTATCCCAATCAATTACTTGTCCAGAATAAGTCGCCATTCTTCCCAAGATTGAAGTCATGGTTGATTTTGCCCCGTTTTCAGCATCCGCAAATTTATATTCACCTTTGGCGATGGCCGCAAATAATTCGTCGTGTTCTGCTTGATAAGGTTGATTTTCTAATTTTTTATCGAACGAATACAAAGGATTGCCTTTATAATCCGTGATTTTACCCGCATCAAACATAATCTTTCCTTTCGTGCCAATCACCATTTCATCCACTTTTGTCCAAGTGCCTTTTTGATGGCGGCATTGAGAGTTCAAAATTGTACCATCAGCGTATTCAAACTCCACAATATGATGGTCAAAAATTTCGCCAGTATCTTTTCCAATGCGAGTTTCACGTCCACCCGTACCACGAGCTTTAACGGGATAATCACCTTTTGCCCAGT
Organism: Arcicella sp.; assembly: GCA_040403275.1. Classification (GTDB taxonomy): domain Bacteria; phylum Bacteroidota; class Bacteroidia; order Cytophagales; family Spirosomataceae; genus Arcicella. The sequence continues at coordinate 19,882 of JBBAKZ010000008.1, forward strand.
TAATTACGTCAATGTTATGGATATGTTGTTCATTAATATGATCACCACAAATCCAGTTGAAATAATACCAATTTCGCATTTGATATTCCATTTCGGTCATACCCGCCGTACGAGGTTTTGTCCAAACGCCATCATTGTTCCACCAAGCCGAAGCCGATACAATATCGCCCACCATGCCATCTTGCAAACGTTTCATCAATTCACGATAAGAAGTCTGATAATGTCTTTGCAAACCAACCACCACATTGAGTTTTTTGGCTTTTGCAATTTGTGCCGCTGCCAACACTCTTTGTACCCCTGCGGGGTCAGTGGCGCAAGGTTTTTCCATAAAAATATGCTTGCCAGCGTTCACGGCTGCTTCAAAGTGCATGGGACGAAAACCAGGAGGCGTGGTCAGAATAACCACATCAGCCAAAGCCATCGCTTTCTGATAGCCATCAAAACCTGTGAATCTATGGTCGGGAGAAACATCAATTTTAGCTTTCAAATGCGCCTGTTCATCGCTGGTGATTTCTTTGTAACAAGAATCCAAGCGGTCTTGAAAAGCATCCGCCATCGCCACTAATTTTACGTTTTGTTTAGTGCTTAAGGCTTGTACAATAGCACCCGTACCACGCCCACCGCAACCAATTAATGCGATTTTGATAGTATCATCCATACTATTATTAAACATTGACGCCTCCGATAAAAACGGAGTAGCGAACAAACCTCCAGCGATGATGGAGGTACTTTTTACGAAATCTCGTCTATTTTGGTTCATATTATTTTTGTTAATTTTTGATGCAAAAGGTTGATTTCCAATACATTTTCAAATGGATTTACTAGCGTATGAGTCTACACAGAGAACCACAGAGATTTAAACTGAGAACCACAGAGATTTTAGAGCATATTTCACTGTTGTTCTCAGTTTCTTTACTCTGTAACTCTGTATGTAAACTCATCGACGACATTAATATCTCAAAAACAGATAAAAATAAATGAGTTTAATGCAATAATATTCACTGAACATTTATTGTTTGCTTAATCCCTTGTAAAAAAAAATTGGCGCAAATTTTGGCATACCTCTGAAAAAGATACTACTTTTGTGGTTCAAAATGCAAAAATCATCTCCCATAGCTCGTTTGTTTAGCGTCTTTTTTATGTCGCTGATTCTGATGTTTACTGTTTTCGGTAAAACATTTTCAGCTACGCAACTACGCCAACA
>JBBAKZ010000009.1:0-5556 GCA_040403275.1 Arcicella sp.
TAATCCGAGAGACGATTGGAAAAGACCTTCCAAAAGGTTTCCAAAGTGCCGAATTCGTACTTGAACACGGTTTCCTTGACTTTATCGTTGATAGAAAAGATTTAAAAGATAAATTGGCTTCTCTATTGGGAATGCTTGCTTAGATCAGGGATTGGTTATTAGTTATTGGTTATTGGATGATTAGCAATCATGCTTTAATCCTCCAAAAAACTATTTTTCTAATAACTAATAACCAATTCCCTAATCACTAATCTATTCCCTCATGCCACCCTTCTTGCAACATCCAGGTAGTTTTTCATACCCCGCTGGAATGGCCAAAACATCATCAGCATCATAACCCACCTCCGCAATTGATTTTCTGATTTTATCCGCTGTTGTTTTCTTTGGATTGAAAATCACCGTGGTAATTTTGTCTTTACTATCCAAGTCAACACTAGATTCGGCTACGCCTTTCGTGAAAGCCAATTTTTTTTCGATTGTTTCCTTGCACTGCTCGCAAATGGCAGAGGTCTTAATTTTTATTGTTTCAGTTTTGGGTTTATCCGCAAATGCGACAACTGAAACGAATAAAAGAATAAATAACATGAGATTCTTTTTCATGATTTTTGTTTTTAATTAATTGATTATTTATTGGGGTTGGGGGTTAAGCGTGAGTATTTACCTTCAAAACCCTATTTTCTACAAATTCAACAAGATTATGCCAAACAAAACCATCAACGAATTTTCGACAATGGTTACTGTACTCATCGGCAAATTAAATACCGAACCCAAGCAAGCACAACGGATTTTTCGTTTATTGACCACGCTCTGAATCACGCCCAGAGCTCCAAATCCCATGACGACAATATCAGCGATATAAACCCATTGCGTTTGCAAATTTATCAAACAAAATATCCCCAAAGTCAATTCTATAAACGGATAAATTTTACCATAAACTGGCAATTTTGCTGCCAATAAATCATACATTTGAAAACTTTCTGCAAACGCTTTTACATCTAATAATTTAAAAAATGAAAAGACTAAAAAAAAGCCCGTCATAAAATTATGCAAAAACATTTTTACTTGAAAGTGCTGCAATTCATAGATTCCTGAATGAAATGAAGTTAGAAAACTAACCAAGCTAATCATTCCTACAATCAATAATAAAGGGTAATATTGGCTTGTCCATGATTGGGCTACAGCCATATTTTGCAATTCGGCAGAAGCAATTAAACCATATTTTGAATGCGGTTTTAACACCTCTAAAATCGTTGCTTCACTAATTTTTTTATCCGTTTCAATTGTCACTGAATTATCAATATGTTTGGCAATAACGGATTTTACGCTTGGAATTTGTGAGAAAACGTGTTGAATTTTATACTCACAGGCTTCACAAGTCATGCCCGATATACTGAATTGTTGTGTCATTTTGCTTTTGGCTAATAGCAATTAACTATCAGCATTTTATTGAGTTGGTTAATTTGTACTTTATAAAATTGCTAAAAGCTAATCGCCAATTGCCAATCGCTATTTAATTTTAAACCTCATTCCCACATAAACCATTCGCCCAATTACGGGTCCCCAAACCATTGAGGCATCAAAATTTTTCCCAAAAGGGTCATTTGCAGATAGTATAGGGTCTTTTTGGGTAAAATTATTCAAATTTTCACCGCCAATGTACAATTCCCATTGATAAAATCCTCGGGTAACTTGAGCGTTGATATTTGAAAATGCTGGCGCAAAAACGGGTGGTGAACTTTCCGAATGAACGTGTCCTTCCGCAAAATTCGGGATTCTTCTCGAGCCATTCCACTGCCACGTAAAATCATATTTCCATTTATCATATTTAGTAGCGTACCCAATATTGAACAAAAATCTATCCCGATTCACAAATTGTTTTGGCAACAAAGTCAATTCGCCCGTGGGAGTTTGCACGTCATTCTGAACGTCAAAAATTCGGTAGGCAACCTTCACATCCATCCTTTTAATGGGTGAATAGTTAATTTCAGCCTGAAAACTATTAGAAAATGAACGGCCTTTCAAATTATAGAATCTAACTAAATCAGCATTTTCCATGTCTAGAATTAACTGGTTTTGAAAATCTGTTCTAAAAGCATCTAATACGATTGTTCCTTTCTTATCAAAAAGATAAAAATCGTGACTCATACTTGCACCAAAATTCCAAGATTCTTCGGGTCTAATCACCTCATTTACAGATAATTGCCTCGAATTTACCAACATGCCAAAGTTTTCAGCAATGGCATTCGGCATTCTCCAACCTTTCCCCGCACTCAAACGAAGCGCAGTATTCGTAGATAAATTGTACTTTAGATGAATCCGAGGCGTAAAGCGAGTTCCGTAGAGATTATGAAAATCTACCCGACCGCCCAAAACTAAAGTTAATTTATCAGGAATTGTTTCGGTATATTCCACAAAAGCGCCAGGCACCGATTCGGTTCTTTTGAAAGTTGAGTCTATGTATTTTTCGTGATAATCATCCAATAAGTAGCTCAATCCCGCTTTGTATTGGTGATTTGTATTGTCAAAAATATTCTGATAAATCAGATTTGCGTAAAGACTTTTTTCCGTTCCTGCGTAATTTTTAAACCCGAAATAAGAAACATTATCGTGATATAAACCATTAATAATAAATCCCAAACCTTGATAGGGTTTTGATTGATAAAGTATCGCCGTTTTACTGAAAAATTCGTAACGTTGAGTTTTACTTCCGAACCCATAAAATCCGCTAAAAGTCCCTTTTGTATCAGGCTTAAAATTCACTTGTCCCCCAGTTCTGTCTTCGTAAAGCGCTTTTACGCCAAATGAAGCCATCATTTTCTCCGATTGATACTTCCAACGATTGATACCATTGAACTGTGTATAAAGAGGCAAATCCAAAAAGCCATCACCATTTTGGTCTAATTTAGTCTGCAAAGTGCTGGCGTGCGTGAGCAGACCAACCGACCATTTTTTATTAATTTTATTGGCTAAATTCAGATTAATTTCTCCCCTACCCTGATTATTTCCGTAAATATTCAAGTACAATTTTTCCGCCATATCAGGTTTTGCCAATTCCACATTAATTGCTCCCGTCATCGACTCATACCCATTCACTACCGAACCTGCACCTTTAGCAACATCAATTGAAGCCAACCAGGTTCCGGGAATATAATTGAGTCCAAAGGTAGTATTTAATCCTCTTACGGCAGGAATATTTTCAACATTGGTTTGCACGTAATTTCCAGAAAGTCCTAATAATTGAAGCTGTTTTGAACCCGTCACGGCATCCGAATAACTCACCGAAACCGATGCATTGGTTTCAAAACTTTCCGAAAGATTACAGCAAGCGGCTTTGGCCAATGCTTTTGTCGTAATTATTTCGGTATGAATTGGGTTCATTCTGTCAATCGTGGTTGCGTCACTTTTCACCACAACTTCCTGCAAATCAGCACTTGAGGTTTTCAGAACAATCGTTACAAAATCCAAAGAATGAACCATCAAAGTATCGGTTTTATAACCAACCGAACTGACAATTAATTCGTGATTTTGGGGTGTTTTATTCAAGAAAAATTCACCTTTTACATCGGTTGAAGTACCGCTCTTGGCATTCTCCCAACGCAAAGTGGCACCAATCACGGCTTCGGTTTTACCATCCGATTTCTTATCTAAAACGATTCCTCTCACCGTTTCTGTTTGGGAAAATACGGTTTTTGAAATTAGTAACAGACTAAAAATGAGAAGTTTATGTATTGTTTTAAAATTCATTTTCTATGTATTGAAATATTCTCTCCGCTAGCCGCCGACGAAGTTTGCAACCGTTGTAAGGGCTTTGGATATATTCTGGTTCAAGCCTCTTGACTGGAATCACCATGAGTATATGGCTCAAAACAATCATCTTCGCATCCATCTTCAAGCACCTCAAATTCTAGTGTGGCGTGATGAATATTTACGTGTGCTAGATGATGTTTTATATCCTTTTTTATTTTTGTAATTCTCTCAAAATCATTCACTTGCTTCAAAACGACATGAGCTGTTAAAGCATTTTCGGTTGTACTCATTGCCCATATGTGAATGTGGTGAACACTTGCCACTTCGGGAGTTTCTAATATTTCTTCTCGCACTTTTTCGAGGTCAACATCATTTGGAACGCCATTGAGCGAAAGTCTAAGCGTATCTTTCATCAGCGACCAAGTTCCCCAAATAATGACTAATGCAACAATCAAACTCAAAATTGGATCAATCCAAACCCAACCGGTAAAATGAATCAAAATTCCGCCAAGCACTAATCCCAAAGACACCACCGCATCGGCCGCTAAGTGAGCAAAAGCACTTTTTACGTTCAAATCGGAATCTTTATCTTTAAAAAATTGCAAAGCCGAAACCGTATTTATCAGAATCCCAATACCCGAAACCATCGCAATCTTGATTCCTTGCTGAGGTTCGGGCGTAAAAAAACGTAAAATAGCTTCATAACCAATCGCTCCAACCGAAATTAATAATACCAAAGCATTGAAAAGCGCTATTAAAATAGAGGCCTTTTTATAGCCAAAAGTGTATTTTTCAGTCGGTTTGATTGTCGCCAATTTAAATGCCAATAATGAAAGTCCCAAAGCCACGACATCCGCAAAATTATGCGTTGCATCGGATAATAACGACAAAGAATTTATCCGAAATCCGACCACAATTTGAAAAATGACGAAGCCAAAATTCAAGATGATTCCAATAATAAATGCCCGATTTAAACTCGTAATTTTGGGGGCATGGTGATGATGATTGTGTTCCATTGATTGATAAACGTAAATTGATAATTGCCAGAATTTTACCAGCATTTCAACATAAATAAATACTTATTCTTCTCATGTATTTACAACAAAAGAATGGTGTTTATCGGAACTCAAATTAAAAAAGATTGGATGAAAATTAGTCTGTCTCGCCCATAAATTGGGGGAGCGGTGTTGGAATAACGAAGCGTATTGAAAGCGTGTATTTCGCTAGTGGGCGTGCAAAAATAGTCAAATATTGGCGATGCAATCCACCCAAACGCAAGGACTTTAACGTCAATTTTAAAACTTTGGGAAGCATTAGTACTAATTTTATAATAATTTACTTGGTCAGAACAGCATTTTGGTCTTTCCAGAACGGCCTTACTTTTCTGTTCTGAAATTGCTTTTTTAACCGAGCAACATGATTTTTTTGGTATAGATAATGAATAAGTTTTTGTTCCTTTTATTTTACAGGAATGCTTGTACACCGAAAATCCCGTGCTGGCCAACAGCAATGGAAAGACCATAAAAAGGCAAAATATGCGAGTGAGAAAAGTTTTCATTTCATTGCAAATATACTTTTTTAAACGTTCACATTACTTATTTTAGTTCATCGGGAATATAAAACTTAGATTTCATCACGTAAAACAGCTTGGTTAAACTTCAAAAATAGCAGTTCATGTAGAAAATTAAGCTAATGATTAGAATGTCAGACAACTTTACAACAACCTAGCAAGGATTGGTAGCATAGAATCATAGAATATAAAAATCGAACATCGAAAACCAAGCATCGAACATCGAAATGTATACGGTA
>JBBAKZ010000009.1:5566-20477 GCA_040403275.1 Arcicella sp.
GGTTGGCCATTATGAATCCATCGGAAACGAATTTTACGATCTGTCCAATCAAGAATTTAGGATTTTCTTTTTGTCCAGGTTGTGGTTTAGGACACTCCATTTCCTATCTTTTTCACGGTGAAATTAAAGCATCACTTCAGCAACATCCACTCGGAATATTTGCTTTAGGGATGATTTTATGGAGGATTTATCAATTGATTAAAAACAATTCCTTGCAAAATATAAAATAGCAATTTTTTTCTCAACCGTTTACCGTGAACCGTTCACCGTGAACCAAATAAATCAAAACTATGAACTCAACTGTAATGATGATGCTATCGAATCTTGAAATCGAAGAATCAATGTTTGTCCAAAATTTGATTAAAGATATGGACGATGAAAAGCAAAAAACTTTTGCTATGATGTATCAAAACAGAAGACGAGATACGACCTTAATCTTAGTAACCACCATTATTGGTTTCTTTGGTTTTGCCGGAATTCAGCGTTTTTTAACCGACCAAATTGGCATGGGAATTCTTTATTTTTTCACTGGCGGCCTATGTTTTATCGGTACAATTTTGGATTTAGTGAACCATAAAAGTTTGGCCTTTGAATATAATCAAAAAGTTGCTTTCGAGACTTTGGAAGTAATGAAAGGGTGGAGAAATTAAAATAGAACATAACGGGATAGTTTTTACAAAAACTTATTGTAAATTTCCTTGATTTTTGAGTAGAATTCAAAGAATATGACTTCTCATAACTAATTGAAATTACTAACAATGGAAAAAACAATCTCACGCCGAAATGCGCTACAAGGCTTCGGTTTAGCATCGGCAACTTTGCTTACAAGTTCACTCAGCAACCGTATTCAAGCGGCTGACAATCAGATAGACCCATCCCTAAAAGGCCGCATCAACCACTCTGCTTGTCGTTGGTGTTATAGCTCGATTCCTTTCGAGGATTTATGTAAATCTGCCAAAGAAATCGGGATGCAATCACTCGAACTTACGGGTCCGACTGAATGGGAAATATTGAAAAAATATGGTCTCACTTCGGCCATTGGTTGGCCAGAAGCAAACCAATGGGGCAATGGAATGGGATTAACTTCTTGTTTTAATAATGTTAAAAACCATGACGGTTTAGTAGCTTTATACGAAGATTTGATTCCTAAAGCGGCCAAAGCTGGTGTAAAAAACCTGATCACCTTTTCGGGAAATCGGAATGGATTGAGCGATGAAGATGGATTAATTAATTGCAAAAAAGGGCTTCAAAGAATCATGAAAACGGCTGAAAAGTACGATGTAACGATTACAATGGAGTTATTGAATTCAAAGGTTAACCATAAAGATTATCAATGTGACCATACTGATTGGGGTGCGGCCTTGTGCGAAATGGTTGGTTCCAATAAATTCAAATTGCTTTATGATATCTACCACATGCAAATCATGGAAGGGGACGTAATTGCAACGATTAAAAAATATAATCAATACATTTCTCATTATCACACCGGGGGTGTTCCGGGTCGTAATGAAATTGATGATACGCAAGAATTGAACTATCCTGCCATCATGAAAGCAATTTTAGATACGGGTTACAAAGGTTTTGTGGGACAAGAATTCATTCCTGCCAAAGCCGATAAAATTGCTTCATTGAAACAAGGAGTTCTGATTTGTGATGTGTAGGCAATAGGCAATTAAAAAGCCGATTCGGAATTATTCTTTCCAAATCGGCTTTTTTTGTTTACTAAAAAACTTTAAATTACTGTTTGAGTGTAATTACTCTTCGTGTTCTTTCAAAACCATCCGTTGAAATTTTAACAATGAACGTATTTCCCTCGTAATTAGGAAGTTGTATCTTTTTAAAGGTATTAAATTTATCTACTTTATATTCCGAAATAAGTTGTCCGTATAAACTATAAACACTAACAGTTGCATTAATTAAATCTTCCATTACTTCCACATTTATTTCTCCGTTTGCCGTTGGATTTGGGAAAATACTGAATCCATTAAACGATAAATCCTGCACATATTTAATAGCTGTCGAGCTGTTTGAATAACAAACCAGTTTACCTCCCGCAATGGGCAATCCGGTATAGGAAATACTTGCTTGAACCTTATAATCTCCATCTTGCTTGGCTTTAATAATTCTGGTAGTCAATTCTGGTTTAATAACGCCATTATATCGCCAAATATAGCCATTTTCATCACCAACTCCTTGAGCATCAAGCGAGAACGTTCCGATTTGTTTTACATTCGTTGGGGTTGGATTTGGTTTTGCATCTACACTAATTGAATTGGACACTAAAGAAATACAACCATTATCGTCTTGTACTTTAGCAAAATAATTACCCGTTTTTGAGGCAAAAATTGAGGTTAAATCTTCTCCTTTTCCAACCGAATCCGTTGTACTTCGCCACCAAAATGCTTGAAATGGACTGGAGGAAATAATTCTTACTCTTGAGCCATCACAGAATGTAGTTTCGCCATTTGCCGTTAATTTTGGCGTGGTTGGTAAGGGATTTACCCGTACTTGTATGGCTTGAGATGGTTTAGATAAACAACCAAAACCATTAATGGATTGCACTGTTATATTACCTGCTACATTGGTAGTAATATTAGTCGTAGTGGCTCCTGTACTCCATTTAAAAGTTAATCCATTTCCACCAATGACACTTAATATGACGTTTTTGTCAGCACAAAAAGGAATGGGACCACGGGCAGTGATGGATGGTGATGTTGGCAATGGATTCACCGTTGTTCTGATGGTATCCGAACTGGCAAGTGCCTTACACCCATTTGAATCCGTTACTGCCACGGCAATACTACTGGCTTTTTTCCAGTAAAATAAACGATTTGCAGATTCTAAAACATTTTGACCATCTACTATCCAAGTGTATAAATTCTTACCGTTTGGCGTTGTGCTTGGCAAACTTGACTGGATTGTTGTACTATCTTCATCACAAAAAATCTTTGGTCTTAAGATGGAAAGACTTGGCTTGGTTGGTAATGGGCTAATATTTACTTTCAAGGGGTCTGAATTTTCAGCAAAACACCCAAAAACGTCTCTAAGCCTAACCGAGTACGTCCCAGAGGTATCTACTTGAAACGTTTTTAATGTTGTTATTTCTCTTTTAGTTTTCTCATCTCGCCAACTGTACTGGTTAATATTTCCGTTTGAAAAAAGAGCATCCAGCGTTACTTTACCGCCCTGACAAACCGTTGCAGAAATGGGTGATGGATTGATGACTGCCTTTAAAGGAGCATTACGCACCGTAACAACCACATTTTTGGAAGTATCTGATAAACAATTTTTATCGCTGATAGTACGCACATAGAACTTTCCTATTTTGCCAAGTGGAGAAACGTTAAAAAACTTGCTGGTTGTATCAATTGTTATGGTTTTTTTATCACTAAACTCTGTACTATTTTTTGCATTTATCCATTTGTAAACGCCATTGGGAGAGTCCGTTGATGTCAGCGAAACTGTTGAATCTGGGCAAAAAGTAATTGGACCATTGGCAGTAATAGATGGAGTGGTTGGTAGAGGATAAACTGTAATCGTGGTAAAATCCGAAGATTCTCTTGATTTACAGACTAGACTAATTGTACTATTAGTAAAAGCTGATACCGCCCGGACACTCACTTTTATTATTTCATCTACAGTCTTTTGGGAAGAACCTGAAACGTCAATTTGGTTTCCTGTTCTGTTTTGGTAATCCCATTCAAAAGTGGTTCCAGCGGTGGTTGAGGCTGCTTTCAAAGTCGTAAACTCTCTATAACAAAATTCGCCTTTATTCAAATTTGTAATCGTTGGCTTAGCTGGCAAAGGATTAATTGTCAATACAAACGGAGAAGATGGCAAGGACGTACACGAATTTGCATCCGTATAGGTAAGCCTATAACTTCCTGCACTTTTAACGGTAATACTTGTAGTTGTTTTTCCTGTATTCCATAAATATGCTCCAGTTCCTTTATTATTAGCGGTTAACGTAATACTGTCAAATTCACAAATGGCATTAGCAGTACCTTTATCAATAATTGGTGGTGCGGGTTTAAGATTTACCGTTACTAAAAAAGCCTCAGAAGGCAATGAAAGGCAACCATTCACATCTTTCGTTTTTACTCTGAACGTATTCGTACTACGAACTGTAATACCATCCGCATTCGTGGTAGTGGTATCTGCACCTGTTGTTCTACTCCAAACTTTCATATCTGATATAACGCTAGGGTTATAATTCAAGGTAACACTGCCGCCCTCACAAAAAGTTACCGCTCCATTGGCCGTAATGGTGGGTTTTACTGGTATGGACGGAAATAGTTGCAAGGTCACTCCCGTTGGTGAATCATCAGAAATACAACCCACCGAATTAGTTAAAGACACGGTGTAAATATAAGTTCCACCCGTAATCACATCAGTACCTATCACATCCAATGTATTTGTCGTTGAACCCGTTAACGCTACACCGCCACGTTTCCATGTATAACTTGTCCCTCCACTGGTTGCAGTCAAGGTTTTACTATCAGAACCACAAATAATATTTGGTGTAAAAAATGCAGGCGTAATGCTTGGTGATGCTGGTTTTGGAGACACTTTCAACGCAAAAGGTAAAGATTCTGCCGAGACACAACCTACTGAGTTTTGCGTAGAAACTGTATAATTATACGCATTTCCTGCAGATACGTCGTTTCCTGTTACGGTAATAGTATTAGTAGCTCCAGTAATTATTGTTCCTGAACGTTTCCATAGGTAAGTAGTTCCACCTGAGGAAGCCGTTACTATTTGCGTTGACGTACCACAAACTGGATTTGTTGTAGGTGCCGTTAAAATGGTTGGCGTAGAGACCGCTGGAGATAATGTCAAAGAAACGCCCGTAGTAGAAAAAACCAATGGACAACCCGTTGAATTTGCTATTGCTGCTGTATAACTAAAAGTTCCTACGGCATCTGTTCCTGTTACAGTCAAACTGTTACCAGAATTGGGCAAAGTTGTCGATCCCCTTTTCCAAACATAAGAGGCTCCTCCTCCACTGGCTGATAATGTTTGGGTTGACGAACCACAAATTAGAGTAGTAGCATCAGCCGCTGAAACGGTGGGAGCTGCAAGGGTTGGAGACATCGATAGCGCTACGGAATTACTGGTAGAGGAACAACCCGTAGTAGCATTGGTAGTGCTTACCGTGTAACTATAAATTCTTGGCGAACTTACATCAGAACCCGTAGCCGTAATCGAATTGGTTGAGCCACTAATTGTCGTTCCATCTCTTTTCCAAGTATAATTTGGAACAGTTGTGGAGGTCAAAACTTGAGTACCTGACCCACAAATAGGCGTTGCCACGGTTGCGGGTGAAATAACGGGAGCCGTTGGAATAATCCCTGGTGCCACAATCGAAATACCTGTTGTAAATGTAGAACCATTTTTTGTGTATGTAACTGTATACGAGCCACTTGGTAGAACTGCTGTAGGAGCATTTGCAGCCACGACCGTACTAGTTCCTGCAATTTTCCAAGTGTAAGAAGCAATATCAGTCGTGGGTGAAACTACCAAATTAGCGGTACCACTTCCTGTACAATTATAACCCGTAATCACAATATTTTGAGACCGTAAGCTATGAGTAGCCATTAAAACTACAAAAGAAAACAAAATGAATTTTTTGAAGAGATTCGTCATAACTAAAGTATGCTAAGAATGTTTGCAGGGATTATCCTTTGTTTCAGAAAATTGTATTAAGATACTAAATATTTTTTACTGATGGTTAGTATATGACAAGGCAACTTAATTATTTAACGTCCGGGTAGACAAGACATTGCCTTGTCTCTACGAAAGGATATTTACAACTCGTTGTCCTCAGCTTCTGGAACAACAATTGGTTGTGCATCTTGTAAAGTTTTCCACAATAAATCTTTTAATTCAACCAACCCTTGTTCTAGGATTGAGGAAATAAAAATATGAGCTAAACCTGCTGGGATTTCTGACAAAATACGTTTATGGTCATCGTCAGATAACACTAAATCCATTTTTGAAATACACAAAATGCGTTCCTTGTCTAATAAAGCAGGATTATATAATTTCAATTCATTCAATAAAATCTGGTATTCTGTTTCGATATTTTCTGCATTGGCAGGGACCAAGAACAAAAGAATAGAATTTCTCTCTATATGACGTAAGAATCTAGTTCCCAAGCCTTTACCGTCGGCTGCTCCCTCAATAATTCCAGGAATATCCGCCATAATAAACGACTTAAATCCACGATAAGAAACAACGCCCAAATTAGGCACAAGTGTCGTAAAAGGATAATCGGCAATTTCAGGTTTGGCAGCTGATAATACCGATAAAAGTGTTGATTTTCCAGCGTTCGGGAAACCCACTAAACCGACATCAGCCAATACTTTCAATTCCAAAATCACCCACATATCTTGCCCTTCTTCCCCTGGTTGGGCATAGTGCGGCGACTGATTGGTAGAAGTTTTAAAATTATAATTTCCTAAACCTCCACGTCCGCCCTGCAACAAAATAAATTCTTCGTCTTGTTTGGTAATTTCTGCAAGAATATCTCCCGTTTCAGTGTCTCTCACAATCGTTCCCAGAGGTACTTCAATGATGGCATCTTCGCCTTGAAGCCCAGACCTTCTTTGGCCTTCACCGCCTTTGCCTTCTTTGGCAAAAATGTGTTTTTTATATTTTAAGTGTAATAAAGTCCAATGTTGTGAATTTCCTTTCAGTATCACGTGACCACCACGCCCACCATCACCCCCATCGGGTCCACCTTTTGGCACGTGTTTTTCACGACGAAAATGGCTCGAACCACTTCCTCCGTGCCCCGAACGGGTATTTATTTTAACGTAATCAATGAAATTTGAAGTCATATTTTGATAGTAATGATTTAGTAAATTGTGATTTAGTGAATAAAATTCTCAAATCACAATTCACTAAATCACAAATAATTAAAGCGAATCTATCGCTGTGCAAACGTTGGTAAAAATTTCCTCAATATCACCAATTCCGTTTACTTTGGTTACTTTGCCTTGGGCTTCGTAAAAAGGTAAAACAAAAATCGTTTTTGAGAAATACTCGTCAATTCTTTTTAATAATTTATCCGCATCATCGTCGGCACGTCCAGATATTTTCTGACGTTCAGCGATACGATGTTTAATTTCTTCTTGGGTAACTTCTAATTGAACAACACCATTAATTTTCTGATCTTTTCCTGCTAAAAAAGCATCTAATGCCTCTGCCTGAGCCACTGTGCGAGGAAAACCATCGAAAATAAATCCTCTTGCTGCTGGATTTCGTTTTACTTCTTCCTCTAACATCTCAATCGTAATTGAGTCTGGCACTAATATTCCATCCGCTAGAATTTGTTTTACCCGCTTACCAAGTTCAGTGTCATTTGTAATGTGCATACGGAACATATCGCCCGTTGAAATGTGAACTAATTGATACTTTTCAATCAATTTTGCGGATTGTGTTCCTTTACCTGCCCCTGGAGGTCCAAACAAGACGAGATTTAACATTCGTTTTATGATTATTTTATAAGAGAAATTGCTGTTTTGTTCTAAGAATCACAAAGTTACAATAAGCATGGCAAAATTAATAGTGAAATAGGCGTGCTTTATAGGTTATTAAGTAAATACCACCATAATCCACAATTTACAAGTAATTAAATTTATACATGTAAATCCTATAAAACATTATGCAAGCATACTATTTTGTACTAAATTTACAAAAAACATAAAGATAAATTGATAAAAATGGAAGAACTTTTTGCAACTAACAAAACCCGCTATTTATTACCAAAAATTAAAGCATTTTTGGTAAAAGAAATATACCCACTCGAAAACGCCGAAAATATAACCGGACAGTTCTCAAAAGTCGCCATAATTCTTGATCAAAAACGTGAATTGGTTAAGCAATTAGGTCTTTGGGGTTTGCAACATACCGAAGCAGAAGGCGGACACGGACTGACCCTTTGCGAGTTCGGACAAGTATCGGAAATATTGGCAACAACTCCCTTCGGACATTACACTTTCAATTGCCAAGCACCCGACATTGGTAATATGGAATTAATTGATAAATATGCCTCTCAGGCCATCAAAGACGAATATTTACATCCTTTGATTGAAGGAAAAATCCGTTCTTGTTTCTCGATGACGGAGCCAGATTATGCGGGTTCAAACCCTGTAAATATGGGAACAACCGCCATGCGTGATGGCGACGAATACGTAATTAATGGCCGAAAATGGTTTACTTCTTCGGCAGATGGAGCGGCTTTTGCGGTAGTAATGGCGGTTACAAATCCTGAGGCGGCACCTCACAAAAGAGCGAGTCAGATTATTGTTCCGACCAATACCAAAGGCTTTAAAATTGAAAGAAATATTTGCATCATGGGCGATTATCATGCCGACCATTGGGCGAGCCACGCAGAAGTGACTTACACCGATGTTCGGGTACCCGTGAGCAACTTGATTGCGGCGGAAGGCATGGGTTTTATGTTGGCGCAAGAGCGTTTGGGACCAGGCAGAATTCACCACTGTATGCGTTGGATTGGGATTTCGGAACGCTGTTTCGACCTCATGTGTAAGCGTGCCGCCACCCGTGACATGGGCGATGGCACTATGTTAGGCGAAAAACAAGCCGTACAATTTTGGATTGCCGAAAGTAGAGCAAATATTGATGCTGCCCGATTGATGGTATTGAGAACGGCCGATAATATTGATAAATTCGGGGCATCGGCAGTAAGAAATCAGATTTCGGAAATTAAGTTTTTCTGTGCCAATGTGATGTTACAAGTCATTGACCACGCCATTCAAGTACACGGAGCGTATGGCATTACGGACGATTTATTGTTGTCATTTTGGTACCGCCACGAAAGAGGAGCCAGAATTTACGACGGAGCCGACGAAGTACACAAATCAGCCTTAGCAAGGTCAATTTTGGCGGGTTATGGTTTAGAAACGAAGAAGAAAAAGAGTTAAGATTAGGTGGTGGTGGGGTTAAGTGGGTAGTTTTTATAAAGTCAGTCGCTCGTATCTTGCGAGTGACGATTATTGTTAGGCTTACAGCCTATTTGAATTCGTAAGTTAGGCAAGATGCCTAATAATAGTCGTCACTCGCAAGATGCGAGCGACTGATTAAGCGTTAAATAGGATTGTTAATAAGTAGCTTGCATCTATTTTGCGAGCTACTTATTCCAATCTCTTAAAATCCCGTAATTTCTTTTCTCTTCCACAAATCAATCAAATCGTCAAGCAAATACTTGCTCTGATATTTACCTAAATCCTGTTTTATTTCTCGAATATTGTTTATAAACAAATCCCCTCACCTAATCAACCTCAAAACCTCCTCCGCAATTTCTCTTGCTGCTTCTGGTTTGGCTAATTGATAGATATTTTTACTTAAAACTGCCTGTCTTTCAGCGTTTTGTAACAAAGTAATCGTAACTTTTACCAATTCTTCTCTGGCGGTAATATCTTTTACCAAAATAGCTGCATCGTTCTTGACCAAACTCATGGCGTTCATGGTTTGGTGGTCCTCGGCTGCTGTGGGAAGGGGTACTAAAATCGAGGGTTTTGCCGCCAAACACAATTCCGAAACTGACAAAGCTCCTGCCCTTGAAACCACAACGTCCGCAACAGCGTATGCTAAATCCATTTCATAAATAAAATCCGATACAAATACCCGACCTTCAAATACTTCGGCCGCTTTTCTGGCTCGGTCGATGTAGAGTTTTCCCGTTTGCCAAACTACTTGATATCCCGCTCCAACTAAATTTGTTAATCCTGCATCAATGGCTTCGTTAATGGTTCTCGCTCCCTGACTGCCCCCAATGACCAAGACCGTTTTTCGCCCCGACATTAATCCAAAATGTTCAATCGCTTTTTGTCTTTTAGAATTTACTTCCAAAATATCTTTACGAACGGGATTACCCGTCATTTGGATTTTTTCTTTCTTGAAAAACTGCTCCATATTCGGATATGCTACGCAAATTTTATCCGCATTTTTCGATAAAAATTTGTTCGTAACACCCGCATACGAGTTTTGCTCCTGTATTAAATACGGAATTCCCATCATGGTAGCCGCCAACAAAATGGGTCCGGAAGCATAGCCACCCACCCCCACAGCAACATCGGGCTTGAAATCTTTGATAATTCCCCGTGCTTCGGAAAGACTTGATAATAATTTTTTAGGGAAACTGATATTAGCAAATAGATTAGAACGATTAATGCCTGCAATGGGCAAACCGATGATTTCGTAACCCGCTTTGGGCACTTTTTCCATTTCCATTTTACCTTCAGCACCCACAAAAAGCACTTCGATGGCAGGATTAATTTCTTTTAAAGCATTAGCAATGGCAATGGCTGGATAAATGTGTCCGCCCGTTCCTCCACCCGAAATAATAACTTTTGGCATAATTTATTTTTTACAAAACTGCATCTTTAACTTTATCTTTACTTACAGAAATAATAATTCCAATCATGGCTCCAGTGAATAAAAGTGAGCTTCCTCCCATACTCAAAAGCGGCAACGGTTGGCCCGTAACAGGCCCCAGACCAGTGGCCACGCCCATGTGAACCATGGCTTGAATAACCAAACTGAACGTTAATCCGGCAGACAATAATCCTCCGAAAGCTCGTCCCGAACTATCCACCGCCTTCATACCACGATAGAGAAACCATAGGTATAAACCCATGACGAAGAGTCCACCAATCATGCCCCATTCCTCAATAATAATGGCATAAATAAAGTCCGATTCTGATTCACTCAAAAAATATCGCTGTTGACTTTTCCCTGGTCCTTTTCCCGTGAGTCCACCGTTGGCAATGGCGTAATAACTTCTTTCAATTTGATAATTTTCGTCTTTGTCGGCGTTCTCTTTCTTTTTGCCATTAAAATTAGTGGCGAAATTACTGATCCGATTACGAGCCGTTTCGATACGACTACCTGTCCCTGTCATGACCAAAACTGTTCCTGCCAAAAATAAACCGATGATGACCATTCCAATAAATTTTGAAGGAACTCTACCGATAAACATCAATAAAAAACAAGTGGCACATAGTAATAAAGCCGTTGAAACGTTTGTAAGGGCAATGCAAGCAGAAACGATAATAATTTTACCAGCCATCGGTAAAACGTCATTAAATCGATATTCCAAGTGTTGGCGTTTGGCTAACATGAATGCAAGATTGGTAATGAGCGACAATTTAGCAATATCGGAAGGCATAAAAGTTAATCCGCCCATGTGAATCCAACGGTTTGCATTGTTGATTCCGTGTTCAAATCTATAAGCGTACAACAGCAAAATCACCGACAGAATAACCCCAATATTTGAAAAAACGGCAAATTTATGGTAATCAAAACGGTGAAAAAACCACATTGCTACTAATCCAACACTCATATAAAGTGTATGTTTTACGACCAAGAAAAATATATTTCCATCGCCCTGAACCGCAAGTCGTCCCGAAGCACTTGCCACCACTACGATACTAATCAGAGATAAAGCCGCAATAACGGTCCAGATTTGGTAGTCGCCTTCCAAGTTTTTTTTGAGCCAATTAGTCATTTTATTAGTTATTTGGGATTGGTTAATAGGGATTAGTGGGACGTTACACAAGATTATTCGATTAAATATTTGGCTAAACGATTTAATAATTCAATGTGCAAGTCAGAAGAAATATTTCCAATTTTTCCCTGAATATTTCTTTGAGGTTCAACCCCTAAAAATCCTAATCTAATAATTGATGATTGTTGTAATCTATTTATTGAATCAGGAGTTATCATTTCATCAAATCCTGTTATTCATTGATGTAATTGAGTGGAAATACCACAAATTAGAAAATCATTGAACCGAGGCATAATACGTAAAATGAGAACTGGACGCTTTTTATAAGTTCCATCGGCTTGTTGTAAAGCTGCCAAAACAATATCTCCTTGGGTCATTGTGGATTAAAATTTGGATTAAGTTCTAAGAAATCATTTTCTGAATATTCTGGTTCATCATCTCCGTAAGCAAAATTTAGATTTTGCCCCGTCATCTTATAAAACTCATTTTTTTCTTCTTCAAAATCCAAAGAAGGTTCAACATAATTTACCCACTCTTTAAACTCTTTTTGAGTTTCAGGAGTCATCGTTTTAAATAACAAAATTAACGCTTGTGTCTGGGGTGCGGCTTGCATTGTCATTATTTGGGATGTTTTAAGTATTTTTTCGGATAATAATTATTTACTATTTCAAGCATGTGCCTCCAACCACTCTTCACCATTTTCATAAATCTCTTTTTTCCAAATCGGAACAACGGTTTTTAGGGTATCAATCAACCACTGACAAGCTTCAAAAGAGGCTACTCGGTGCGGTGTTGAAACAGCAATTACGACCGCTACATCGCCAATTTGCAAAACGCCTTTACGATGAATCATCACAATTTTTTCAATATCCCAACGTTCACGGGCTTGATTGGCAAGCTCTTCCATCTTTTTTACCGCCATCACATCATACGTTTCAAACTCCAAACGGACTACTGCTTTGGCTTTATTATGATTTCGGACGGTGCCAATTAAAACATCAATCGCCCCTGCACGCTCTGATTGTGCAGCATCTATACACGCTTGAATGTCAATGGGTTGATCGGATATTTTTATCATTATTTTGGGGGTTAAGGGGTTGTAGGGTTGATGGATTTGGGGTATAGGGATTATGAAACGTTTTACCTAAAACCCATAACCCCTAAACCCCTTTTTTGCTTAAATCCCCTTCTCCATCTCCACAAACGAATATTGATACAAATGTTTTTCATCCGTTTCAAAATTTTCTCTTTTGGTTTCTTGCCAAATAGTTTTATCAATTGTTGGGAAAAAAGTATCTCCTTCAAAAGCATGATGCACTTCGGTCAGGTAAATTTTATCAACTTTCGGTAAAGATAAACGATATATTTCTGCCCCACCAATGACAAAAGTTTCTTCATTTTCAAGCTCCTGAGCCTTTTTAATGGCATTTTCTAAGGAACCTACGATAATACAACCTTCAACGTGAAAATCAGGATTTCGGGAAATAATGACCGAAGTGCGATTCGGTAAAGGCTTTCCGATTGACTCAAAAGTTTTACGTCCCATGATAATACAATGACCCGTGGTGAGCCGTCTGAATTGTTTCAAATCATTGGGTAAATGCCAAATTAATTGATTATTATGACCGATAACGCCATTTTCGGCAACGGCAACGATTATGGAAAGTTTCAATATTGATATTGGTTATTCGATTTTCGATGTTAGTTAAAATTAAATTTTTAACTTTTGAGATTTCCGCAAAATTAAGCGTTTTAGGGTTAAGAACTTCAAAACTTTCGTTTCATTTTCACCTATTCAATTTGATTTTTCATCCTCCGCAAGGATTATCGAATCAACAAATTGATTGGGTGATAAAATGGGATGGCATAAATCCAAAGTTTCTGAAGGTTTAATATCTCTAATTTCTAACATGATGTTGGTAAAAAAAGAAGACCTCGTGCATGATACGAAGCCTTCTTTGTCATATTGATAAATCTACTTACTAATTTCCAACATCGCCTTCAAAGCCTTCAATGCTGGTATTCTCACTTCCTCTGGTACTTGAATTTCTGGCAATTCATAAAACATCGCATTGTATAATTTCTCCATCGTGTTCATTTTCATGTACGGACATTCTGCACAAGCACACGAATTTTTCTCATTGGCAGGGGCAGGAATCAGCTTTTTATTGGGTACTGATTCTTTCATTTTATGCAAAATTCCTGCTTCCGTTGCCACAATAAACTCCTGACAATCAGAAGTTTTAACGAAATTTAAAAGTGCCGTAGTCGAACCCACAAAATCAGCTTGGGATAAAATTATTTCCTTACATTCAGGATGAGCAATCAACAAAGCATTCGGGTTTTCTTCCTTAACGATTCGGAGTTTTTCCAAAGAAATATCAATGTGAACCATGCAAGCGCCTTCCCACAAAATCAAATCACGACCCGTTTTCTTGGCAACGTAACGACCCAAATTAGCGTCGGGGGCATAAATAATTTGCTTATCTTTTGGAATAGATTCGACCACTTTTACTGCATTAGAAGATGTGCAAATAATATCCGTCATTGCCTTAATATCGGCGGTACAGTTGATATAACTTACCACCACAGCGTCGGGATATTTTGCTTTGAAAGCCGCAAATTCTTCTTTCGGAGCAGCATCAGCTAATGAACAGCCCGAATTCAAATCTGGCAAAACTACCTTTTTGTTGGGATTCAAAATTTTGGCCGTTTCAGCCATAAAATGCACGCCACAGAAAACAATAATGCTGGCATCGGTTTTTTCAGCTGCTTGCGCCAATCCGAGGCTATCACCCAAAAAATCGGCAATATCCTGAATCTCGGAATCGACATAATAATGGGCTAAAATAACCGCATTTTTTTCTTTTTTCAATTTCAAGATTTGTTCTTTCAAATCTTCGCCCTTGAAAGGCACTGAACGGCTCACGTAGCCAACTCGTTGTGATTCTTCTAATAAATTCATATTTATTTTTAGGGCTTAGGATTTAGGGGTTGGGAGTTAGTGTTGTCCCAATTCATATATCCATTATCCATTCCTGTTTTATCAATAGTAACTCAATTTTTTAAAACCCAATATATAATTAATGATTCGATAATAAGACTAATGATAATCGCAATAAGTATTATCCAAGCACTTTTTCTTTTAACTCCACGATAGTCTATCATTTGCTTTTCAATTTCAGGAAGACAATCCTCGCATACTAATTCTACTTTTCTGGTAGTTATTCTCCCAATAGTATTTTGAACAGGTCTGCGGAACATTTTTTCGTGATTTTCTACATGACGACCACAATTATTACATCTCATAGTTTAGTATTTTAGTTTTTTTGCAAATTTGTTCATCTTAATATCTCAATTATGCCATCCTTGTAT
>JBBAKZ010000010.1:0-5311 GCA_040403275.1 Arcicella sp.
CGGTTGACGATGTAAACTTAGAACGAAAGTTTGAAAGCACAAACAAAAAACCTTAAATATTTTAACTTTTTCAAGAAAGTTCTTCTAAAAAAAATTATATTTCTAGAAATAATACTATTTAAAAATTGGGAATTATATATAATATTGAAATAGTCATATAGAATTTATCAATATATATCTTACTGATTTTCAGTATATTAAGTATATATTACTAATATATCATTCCTAATTTACAGAAGTATAATATTAATCAGAAACTTTTACCAGGTGAAAGACTATTCATTATTGAAGATAAATTTGCGGGAGGTATTATTTATCAGGGGACTTTGCTGTATATCCTTTCAGCTGTTCGAAATACTGGAATTAAAGAAGTAAGATTTGGCACAAGACAATAAATTTTAAGGTACGTAAAATCCGAAACCGTTCTTGGGAGTAGAATTGTCTCATTAAAGAAAATATTGAACAAATCTAAGATTTATTAAAAAATAAATCTTGATAATTCTCCAATATTTTACTTCGAATTGCGCCGAGGAAGTATGCTTGAGCGGACAATGGATTTTAGCCGAAATCTATGATGAAATAAGAAGGGCGACATCTCTCGAAAAGAGATCGCCTTTTTTATCATAACCCCATTTTACGTTGAAAATAGGGCTTCAAAAATCTTTTGTCAATTAAAAACAAAGCCGATAAAACGTTGATTATCAATATACTACGAACAAGTAATTTATCTTGCAATATGCTTAAAGGTTTGGATATATCAATTTGAATAGTTGATTGGCCAATGATTGGTGAAACTAAAATAATCAATAAAATACCAATGATTGACATTCCAATCAAGAAATAAATTGGGAGTTTATTTGACTTCTTAACCACCATAATCTCTTGCGATACTTCCCAACGGTCAATTAATTGATCGGTAAAATTAAACGCTGGTTTTCCCATACTCGTATCCATGAGTAAGGCGTGTGTTTGGGCATATTCGCCAAAAAGCAACTGATAATCAGCACTTTCCTTGAGCATTTTTTCGTGCTGACGGATGGTTTCTTCGGAAGCAATACCGTCAAGAATATCAAAAATATCTTCGTCTTTCATATAAATTTTCCTTATAATTTGAAGGTTATTGGATAAAGTTGTACTACTTAAATGCCTAACCCCTAAAACCTAATCCCTAATTAAATTAATGTCCTAACTTCTTTTCCTAACATTTTATTCATCGTTTCTGCCAATCTTTTTCTGGCTCGACAGAGTTTAACTTTCACCGTTTCAGCAGAAATTCCTACTACTTGTGCGATTTCTTCCAATGATTGTTCTTTCAAGTAGAATAACGTTATCATCGTAACATCGTCAGGCGATAAATGATTGAGCGCCTTTTGTATAAATTGTCCTTGTTCGCTCATTTTTAGCATATTGGCAGTGTCGGCTGGAACAGATTGAGCCAATTGTGAAAGTTCAATATCTTCGGTTTGAAGTCTATTTTTTCGCTTGAACATCAAAGCGGCATTGAAAACGATTCGATAAAACCAAGTAGTAAATTTTGCTTCCTGATTGAAATTTGATAAAGCTTGAAATGCTTGAATAAAAGCATCCTGAGTAATTTCTTCCGCATCTTCACGAGTACCCACAATCTTATACGCCACTGTAAAGGCATAATCTTTATGGCGGTTAGCAAGATCTCGATACCCTGACTTATCGCCAGACAAGATGCGTTCAATAATAGAATAATCTGTTTCGTTGGTCTTCACGATTGTTTAGATGCAGGCTTGCGTTATAAGGTTACAGACAATCACGGAAGAATATTTTTAACTGAACTGTAACCTTTCAACAACAATTTACATCATATCCCCAGAAATCAATTAATTCACAATAAAAATTACGACAATGATAGACGAAAATATGGTGCCAATCGTAGGAATGTTAATTCCAATAGTTGGAACAATTGCAGTTTTTACCATGATTATTTTTTTACGAAAATATCAAAATGACGAAAATATGGCCATGATTGCCAAAGGAATCACTCTTCCACAAAAAACTTCGCATGAAGTTAATCCTGGCCATTCTTTGCGTTGGGGATTTGTTTTGGTTGGTTTTGGCATTGGTCTATTGATGGGTTCTTTGTTAAAAAGTTTAACAAATCTTGAGGGAGAAATTGCACATTTTTCGATGATATTTATTTTTGGTGGTTTGGGTCTTTTAGGATCCTATTTTTATCAAATGAATTTGGATAAGAAGAACAATTCTTTCAAACAAGACTAAATACTTAACCATCAAGCATTTAATGCCAATATTTTAATCAAGTAGTTTGCTTAAAATATTGGCATTTTTTTTCATATTTCACCATTAACATCTCCTTAACAAGCGTTAACGTTTCATTAACTTACCTCCGAAGACTTTCTGCGTTATAAGTTTAGATTTGAATATTTAAACCAAATTATAACAAATAGAAATCATGAAAAAGTTTATTGGAGCCATCGCCCTCTTCTTTATTACCTTCACAAACAGTAATGCTCAAACTGTTGCTTTCAAAGTGGGATATTCTCACTCAGATGCATTGGTATCGCCTGAACCAGCCAATATTTTCACACCAAAAGAAACTTTTCATGCAGGGATTGCTATCAAAGACCTGAAATTGACTGATAAAATTGGCTTCCAACCAGAGATTTTGTATTCAATGCAGGGCTTTCATATAGCGAGCGTTGGTAATGTTGGAATTCATTATGTTTCAGTTCCACTATTAATAACTTTTCCAGTAGCCGAAGGATTAGAATTACAGGTTGGTCCACAAGTTAGTTATTTAGTCAATTCTCGGATTGGTATTGTAAATGACTTATTTTCAATGACTTACAATGGACTTTTCCATAATTTTGATGCTGGTGCTATAGCGGGTGTTGAATATAAAGTATCGGATAATATATCGCTTGGAGGTCGTTATTATTTGGGAATGACGGATGTAAATAAAGATTTTGCCATCACTAATAGTAAAAATTTATCGGATTATTTTCAAATGCGTAACACAGGCGTTCAAGCGTATGTATCGTTTAGTTTCGGTAGAAAGTAATCTCATCTTATAACCCAGAAATTGACTAATTTTGAAGTGTAACAACTTGACTATTAGGCTTTTTTGTTTTTTTCAGTATAAAAAACCCTAATTATTCTTTTGAAATCAAATTGATTACCAATTGAACGCTGAGAATCACCCTTAATTTTTATTATGCAAATTTATCAAGCTATCAGTCAGAGCGAAGCGCAAAGCTTTAATACTCAACAACTAAGAGACAATTTTTTGATTGAATCTGTCTTTCAAAACCATGAAATTAAAATGTATTATACCCACTACGACCGGGTAGTGATAGGTGGCGCCATGCCTGTGAATACAGGCATTACTTTACCAACCTACGATAATTTAAAATCTGACTACTTTTTAGAACGTCGTGAAATTGGAATCATCAACGTAGGTGGAGATGGAGAAATTGCGGTTGATGGCAAAACTTTTTCTTTATCTAAATTGGATGCCCTTTATGTAGCAAAAGGGTCAAAATCAGTCGTATTTACCAGCAATAATATTGAAAATCCTGCGCAATTTTTCTTGTTATCGGCTCCCGCTCATCATGCGTATGAAACCCGCAAAATGAGTAAGGAAGAAGCTACGCCCGTCACATTGGGAAGCCAAGAAACGGCAAATGAACGTACGATCTATAAATATATTCATCGTGACGGCCTCCAAAGTTGTCAAGTTGTGATGGGATTGACAGTTTTGAAACCGGGAAGTATATGGAATACAATGCCCGCTCACGTACACGATAGACGTATGGAAGCCTATTTATATTTCGACCTCAACGCTGACCACCGAGTTTTTCATTTGATGGGACAACCACAGGAAACTCGTCATTTGGTCGTGGCAAATCATCAAGCTATACTTTCACCACCGTGGTCGATTCACTCAGGTGCTGGCACAACTAATTATTCATTTATTTGGGGAATGGCAGGAGAAAATTTAGATTTTACGGATATGGACTTCGCTCCTATTGCTGAACTGCGTTAGAAGAATGAATACTATATTTTTGAAAAAATGAATTTGCATTAATAACTAAAAAAATAAGCTCCTGAAAATCAAGAGCTTATTTTTTGACTATTTAAAAAACTTTAATTTAACTACTTCTTTTTCAGTCAAGAATCGCCAAGAACCACGTGGGAGGTCTTTTTTATTCAATCCTGCAAAAGTGGTACGATCAAGTTTTAGTACGTCATAACCCAAAGATTCAAACAAACGTCTGACAATACGATTACGTCCCGAGTGAATTTTTATGCCAATTACCATGTTGTCTGGCGTAACAATTCCTACTTCATCGGCTTTAAATTCGCCATCTTCAAGGGTAATTCCTTTCAAAATTTGTTCTTGATGTTCGGCTGTTAAAGGTTTGTCAATTTCTACTTGATACAATTTTTCAACTTCGTTTGAAGGGTGCGTTAATTTATCCGCCAATTCCCCATCATTTGTTAAAAGCAATAAACCCGTTGTGTTTCTGTCTAAACGACCCACTGGATAAATACGTTCTTCGCAAGCATTTTTAACTAAATCCATTACGGTTTTGCGGTCGTCTGGGTCTTCAGTTGTGGTGATAAAATCTTTGGGTTTGTTAATTAAAACGTACACCATTTTTTCACGACTCAACTTTTTATTTCCCATTTTTACCACGTCACCAGGCTGAACTTGATGCCCCATTTCAGTAATCACTTCTCCATTTACACTTATTTCTCCCGCTTTAATGATGTCATCTGCTTCACGACGTGAACAAATTCCTGCATTGGCGATAAAACGATTCAGTCGAATTTCAGAACTATTTTTCTTCTCAGATGCTTCAATTTTCTTCTGAACTTTCTTCGGAGCGGTATCTCTGTATTGACCTATTTTGTAGGTTGGCGTCCATTTATCAGATTGTTCTGCTGGATTGTGCGCTTTAAAGAGATTTTTTCCTCCAAAATTCACTTTTGCTGATCCGTACGACTTCTCTGGTTTATCGTTTCCCTCGCCTCGGCTTTTTTTTTCCTCGGAGGCAGGTTTATCCCCAAAACTTGGGCGTGGCTTATTGAAATCTCCTTTATCAAATCTTTTAGCAACGGGTTTTCTTTTATCATTCCCGTAGCTAAATTGGGGCTTATCTCCGTAAGGTTTACGTTCGCCAGAATTAAAATCTCTTCTTTCTGGACGTTCGCTGTTGAATTCTCTTTTTTCTCCGTAAGGTTTGCGTTCGCCAGAATTAAATTCTCTTTTTTCTCCGTAAGGTTTGCGTTCGCCCGAATTAAAATCTCTTCT
>JBBAKZ010000010.1:5411-19498 GCA_040403275.1 Arcicella sp.
TTCTGGACGTTCGCTGTTGAATTCTCTTTTTTCTCCGTAAGGTTTGCGTTCGCCACCGAATTCTTTTCTTTCGCCGTAAGGTTTGTCAGAATTAAATGGTTTTCTCTCACCCGTAAATTCTCTTTTTTCTCCGTAAGGTTTGCGTTCGCCCGAATTAAAATCTCTTCTTTCTGGACGTTCGCTGTTGAATTCTCTTTTTTCTCCGTAAGGTTTGCGTTCGCCACCGAATTCTTTTCTTTCGCCGTAAGGTTTGTCAGAATTAAATGGTTTTCTCTCACCCGTAAATTCTCTTTTTTCTCCGTAAGGTTTGCGTTCGCCAGAATTAAAATCTCTTCTTTCTGGACGTTCGCTATTGAATTCTCTTTTTTCTCCGTAAGGTTTACGTTCGCCACCAAATTCCTTCCTTTCGCCACTATCTCCGTAGGTTTTTCTTACAGGCACTTCACGTCCTAATTCACGGTTTAAATCGTCTTTTCTTTGACGAGTCTGTTCCCTTCTTTGGGGAGTCAAATCAACTTTTTCGATTCGCTTTCTCATTTGTTCTTTTGTTAAAATATTGCAACATCACTGCTGTAAAAAAATAGTATTAATTCCCATTAAAACGAATATTTACTCCCTGTAAATAACTAAATTTCAATGATTTAGCTTAGTTTTTTTTTATGGACTGCAAAGGTACGATAATTTAACTGTTTAAAAAAAACTTTTTATAATACAATTTTCCAAGTTGTTTTTTTACTCCTCCCAATCAAAACTCCTTGCTACCGCTTTTTTCCAATAATGAACTAAATTATCTCTTTTTGACGCTTCCATATTCGGTTTCCACGTGTGGGCGATTCCCCAATTTTGCTTCAAATCGTCTAAATCTTTCCAATAACCGACGGCCAAACCGGCGGCGTAGGCAGCACCCAAAGCGGTCGTTTCAATCATCGCTGGACAAACGACTGGCACTTCTACCAAATCGGCTTGAAATTGCATAAGTGTTTGATTTACAACCATTCCGCCATCTACCCGAAGCGAAGAAATCTTAATCCCAGAATCTTTCTCCATTGCCTCCAAAACCTCCAATGTCTGAAATGCGGTCGCTTCCAACGTTGCTCTAGCGATGTGGCCTTTGTTCACGTAGCTCGTTAAACCCGCCATAATTCCACGGGCATCCGCTTTCCAATAAGGTGCATATAAACCCGAAAATGCTGGGACGACATAACAACCACCATTATCTTCAACAGTGTTTGCTAAGCTCTCTACGGCTGAACGCTTTTTAATGATGCCTAAATTATCACGCAGCCACTGAACCAAAGACCCCGCAATGGCAACGGAACCTTCTAAGGCATAATTAACAGGCTGATTTCCAATTTGATAAGCTACGGTTGTTAATAATCCGTGTTTGGAAGGTGTAATTTTTGTTCCAGTATTTTTCAACATAAAACAACCCGTTCCATAAGTATTTTTGGCTTCGCCCGGAGCAAAACAAGTTTGTCCGACTAAGGCAGCTTGTTGATCGCCCAAGTCGCCCGCTACGGGTACGCCTCCCAGTACGCCACGAGCTTCACCGTAAATTTCACTACTTGATTTGATGGTTGGTAACATCGCTTTTGGAATATTCAACGTTGCCAAGATTTCATCATCCCAAGTTAAAGTTTTTAAGTCCATCAATTGGGTTCGGCTCGCATTTGTTACGTCCGTAATATGGATTCCGCCATCCGTTCCACCCGTTAAATGCCAAATGATAAATGTATCCATATTGCCAAAAATGGCATTTCCCATCTCAGCATCTTCCCTGATACCCTCCACATTTTCCAATAACCATTTGATTTTTAATCCGCTAAAATACGTAGCCAAAGGCAAACCCGTTTTTTCTCTGAATCTATCTGCTCCTCCATCTTTCGTTAATTCCACCACCATATTTCCCACCCGGGTATCCTGCCAGACAAGTGCATTGTAATAAGGCTTCCCGGTATTTTTATTCCAAACAACGGTCGTTTCACGTTGATTGGTAATGCCAACGGCTGCAATATCAGTCGTTGAAAGATTAGCTTTACCCAGCGCTAAACCAATAACTTCTTGGGTATTTTGCCAAATTTCATCTGTGTCATGTTCAACCCAACCTGCTTGAGGATAAATCTGTTTGTGTTCTTTTTGTCCGACTGAAATCTGATTCCCTTGTTTGTCGAAAATAATAAAGCGAGTACTGGTGGTGCCTTGGTCAATTGAGCCTATGTACATGAATAATGGTTTTTGAGTGAATGATTCGTAAAGATATAAAATATCATTAAGAGGAGATAGTTTAGAAGAAAAAGAAGTTGATAGTTTAATGGTTTGCAGTGGGCAATAAAAAAAGCAAAAAGCCATATTTCATCAAAATATGGCTTTTAATTATCAAAACAATTAATTTCTTTCGTTATAAAATGAATAGCCATGGTAGAATCACTAACCCCCCAATACCTACCTAAATTACTTCAAATACTCACTAACTTTCATACCAATTACCTTCTGAATTCCTTCCCAAGATTGATTTTGAAGGCAAATCGGGTCTTCGCTTTCGTCTGCATCCGCAAAGTAGGAAATGGCTTGCGGAACGGTGATGAAAAAGTTTTGAGTAACGTATTTTTGTTTATGAAAATTAATGAAATCTGAAATCGTGTAGTGATTTAACAGTTCGGCTACATCCCAAAAATCTTTCTTTTTCGCTCTACCCAAAATAGCCTGTACTTTACATAGCAACTATATCTTCGGTTGAAAACATTCGGATTCCTTCAACCTCAAATGGTGGTCTAATGAGCGGATGAGGATGACGAACAATGTCAATTTTTACCTCATCGACAAAACAGAAAATTCCAAAACGTGGATTAGAAGACCTATTATCAAATGCGGAGCCAAAGGTATTTTCGAGCGCAAGCACAATACAGCATTTTCAAAAGATTTATTTGAAAATAAGTCTAAATCAACTGACATTCTGTGTCCGTATAAAAGGGATAATGCCGTACCGCCAACCAATGCAAAATCTTGTAATTCAGGCATTTGCATTAATTTATTCAATACGGAAAAAGTGTGGGGTTCGACTGTCTCAGTGCGTAGCATTTAAAATCTTTTAAGGGTTTATTAATTACCGCACTTGCCAAATACATACTGATTTCAGGAAGAAATTTGGCATTCAAAAGGGCTTGCGTAACTTTCTCATCTCCATAATAACGGCGACAATTACGAATATCATCCACATCGCCACGTTCAAAAACTCTTTCGATGACAAAGTTTGCTTTTTTATCGTAATCAATATTTTCAAAGACTACATCCCAAAAAATACGTTTGTTAAATATTGGTTTCGTTTCCATTTTATTGATCAATTATTTTACCTCCAAAACCTTAAATTCGGTTCGACGATTGGCTTGGTGTTCTTCTTCCGAACATGGAACTCCGTCGGCACATTGGTTAACTAATTGACTTTCACCGTAACCTTTCGCCACAATTCGATTTGGAGAAATTCCTTTTGAAATGATATAATTAACGGCGGATTCTGCCCGTCTTTGTGACAATTTTTGGTTGTATTCAGTTGTTGCTCGGGAGTCGGTATGTGAACCTAATTCTATTTTTATGTTCGGGTTATCAAATAGGATTTGTGCAATTTTATCCAATTCTGGTGAAGCATCACTTCTGATATCTGATTTGTCTAAATTATAATAAATGGGCGCAATGCTAAACGTAGTGGTAATGTCTTTTCCTACCTCTGGTTTTGTCATTTTTACACTCGCATAAAAAGTAGTATCCGTCTCCGCTTTAGTCAATTTATCCAAGGAAACTGACTTCCCAAGCATCGTAAAAGGCTCCCGTTTGGTAAAAAATCCTTTCTTTTCAGTAACGATGGTATAAGATTTTTCTTCATCCATTTTTACCTTACCAAAAGTGCCTTCTCTTTTGGTATAAATTTCCTCAATGGCCTGGTTGGTCGAGTTGTCAATAATCGCAACTTTCACAGAATCAAGGGCTTGATTTTTATCATCCGTAATATTTCCTGCTAAAAAATAACGAATTATTTTCTTTTTCGGTGTTTCCACTTTGGCAATTGCTGGCGGTGGAACTTCGTATTTTTTGCCAGGTTGGGTATTTTCGTAGTAATAAATATCATCATCTCCTTTGCCAGAATCACGATTTGAGGCAAAATATCCTTTGGTTGAATCAATGGCCACTAATCCAAAATCATCAAAACGAGAATTTAAAGGAATTCCCAAATGCTCCACTTTAATTTCACCATTTACCCGTGTGGCCGAAAATAAATCTAATCCACCAATACCAGCGTGACCGTCAGAAGAAAAGTACAATTTTCCATCCGAAGAAACATAAGGAAACATTTCATCGCCCGGGGTATTAATATCCGAACCCATATTGATGGCTCTTCCAAATCTTCCTGCATTATCGATATTGGCACGGTAAAGGTCAATTCCGCCTTTTCCACCCGAACGATTAGAGCTAAAATACAGGGTTTTATTATCGGCAGAAAAAGAAGGCGAACCGTCCCAAGCCAAAGAATCGGATACGGAGACCATTTCGGGTTCCGACCAAACGCCATCAATATTTTTGGAAATATACAAATCTACATCCGGTGAAACGTCCGAGCGTTTACCCGTATTTCCCCTGGCAAAAACCATCATTTTCCCATCTTTAGAAAACGTTGGCGTTCCTTCATTGGCATTATCTTTGAAAATTGTGGTGCTAAAAAGCGTTGGCGTTCCAATTTCGGTAGGTGTATTTAATGAGGCACGATATAATCCTAAAAACGGCAAACCGTTATTTTTATAGATAACATCCTTGCGTGAAGCCGTAAAAATCAATTCGTTTCCTTGAGGAATGGGCGCAAATTCCGAACCCGTCGAATTTAAACTCATGGGTTTGATTTCGATATACGTTTTTTTATTTGCCAATTCCTCAATTTCGGGCAAAAGGTCAATTTCCGTTTGAGCTTTCAGTTTAAATTCTTTGCTAGGAATGCCTGAGAGGTATTTTTCTAAGTTTTCACTCGCTTCCTTATACTTTCCTTGCATCTTTTGGGTTGCTGCCCAATGATAGCGTAAATCATTTTCTTTACTCCCCTGATTCAAGGCTTTTTCGTAATAAGCTCCTGCCAACAAAGGACGATTTGAAAGTCGGTATGATTCTGCAATCAAATAATTGGTTTTGCCCAATTCATAACCAGCCGCCGAGGATTTCTGTAATTCTTTAACAGCCAATTCATATTCGCCATTATCAAATTTTGTCTGACCTTTCTTGAATGACTGCAAGGCAGAATTACAACTGTTTAACAAAACAATCGTTAATAGAAACGAGATAGAAGTACGCAATTTTTGCATGAAAGTGTTTTTAAGAATTTAATCGTAAGTCATAAGTCGTAAGTCATAAATGGGGTACAATTTTTACGACTTATGACTTAAAGACGTATGACTCTTTAATAATTTATGAATATTTCGTTTTACTAAATATGTCAAAATCAGAACAATAAGCAAGACAAAAAATCCTTTATCGGTATGATTTTGGGTAAATAATTGTGGGTTTTTATTCCACGAATAAATCATTACCGCAATAATCAATAATTCTACAAAAATGAAAACTTGTAGAATTCCCATGATGAGAGAAATCAAAATCGGACGGAGATTCTTGAATATATTTTCTTTTTCTGCCATTAATTTAGAAGAAGAAACCGCCAACTCTGATTACAATTGGGCTTCCGTAAGGAGAAATGGCCGTTGCGCTGTATGAAAAATTATAGAGTGCAGTTATTTGAAATCCTCCGAATCCAACACCAACACCTGCTAAAACTTGAGGGTCATAAGTTA
Organism: Arcicella sp.; assembly: GCA_040403275.1. Taxonomy (GTDB): domain Bacteria; phylum Bacteroidota; class Bacteroidia; order Cytophagales; family Spirosomataceae; genus Arcicella. The sequence goes on from JBBAKZ010000010.1 coordinate 11,234, forward strand.
CAGATTGACCTGCCGAAGCAATAAAATATTTTTGTATCTCGCCTTGAGCAAACGCCTTTGAAAGTATTCCCTCTAGAAATTGTAAACGATATTGTCCAAATACTCTGGGTCCATAGAAATTTAGGGCGTTAGGATTATAAGTTGACTTATAATATTGATAATCAAAGGCTAATCCAACCGTAAAATCATTTGTAGCCTGATACCCTACCATCGGTGAAACACTAATTACGGTAGGGTTTCCAAATTGTAAACCGCCAATTCCTCCGCCAATTCTAATTCTTTGACGTAAAGGCAAATCTCTCACATCTTGTTCTTCTCCATTGTCCAAATCACGTACAGAACTGTCTTGTTTAATGACGATAGGGTCTTGGGCGTAAGTACTTGTGTATGAAACAATTGATAAAACTAAAAAGAAAATAAACTTTTTCATGGTTATGATTATTTTTGTTATTTGTATGTCTTTATAAACGTAAATGAACGATATTTTCTTGCAAGATACGAAACATTCTTTTCTGAAATTATGTCTGCTTATTTAGTAAATTGGGTTTTACTAAGTTTTCGCTTGATTTGTGAACATCCATTCATACTCATTGATATTCTAAATATGTTTTGCACAAACTAATCAAGTATAGATTTTGTTACCTTTGCTAAAACAAATAGACTCATTTACCAGTGATTTAAAAGGTAAAATACCGCTAATCGCCATTCCATAAATTCATGAATATTACCGAAATCAATAATCAAAATCATACCTCCATCGAAGATCTTGACCCAAAACGTTTTATATTGATAAAAGGCGCAAGAGTTAATAATCTTAAAAATATTGATGTTGCCATTCCTCGCAATAAATTAGTAGTAATTACGGGTTTGTCGGGTTCAGGAAAATCGTCTTTGGCTTTTGATACACTCTTTGCGGAGGGACAACGCATGTACGTGGAAAGTCTGAGTTCCTATACTCGGCAATTTTTGGGACGTATGGAAAAACCCGATGTGGATTATATCAGGGGCATTTCTCCAGCGATTGCCATAGAACAAAGAGTTTCGACTAAAAACCCCCGTTCGACCGTTGGAACAACTACCGAAATTTATGATTATCTAAAACTGCTCTTCGCACGAGCGGGCGTCACGATTTCGCCAATTTCTGGAAAAGAGGTGAGTAAAGATACCGTTTCTGACGTGGTGGACTATATTTTTACCTTGGAAGAATCAACCCGTGTCATGATTCTTGCGCCATTTTTTCTGAAACAAGAACGAAAACTGGCGGAGGAAATGAAGGTTTTACTCCAAAAAGGATATACCCGAATTGTGATTGACGGAGAAACAAAATTTTTAGAAGAATTATTGGATAATAAAGAAGAATTGAAAAATCTTCCACCGATAAATCTACTTACGAATAATTATAAAATTCTCATTGACCGGGTTGCCATCAAAAAAGACGAAAACGGTCAGCCGGATGAAGAAACGCAATTTCGCTTATCAGATTCAGTTCAAACTGCTTTTTTTGAAGGAGATGGCGCTTGCTTTGTGGAAATTATTGACGGTGAAACAAAAGTATTTTCCGATAAATTTGAAGCCGATGGAATCATTTTTGAAGAGCCCTCTATCAATCTTTTCAGTTTTAATAATCCGTACGGTGCTTGCAAAAATTGCGATGGTTTCGGCAGAGTTTTGGGGCTCGACCCCGATTTGATTATTCCCGATAAAAGCCTCTCGATTTATGAAGGCGCCATTGCCCCGTGGAGAACCGAGAAAATGGGAGATTTTTTGATTCCTTTAATAAAAAATGCCACAAAATTTGATTTCCCCATTCATCGCCCTTACAAAGATTTAACCGAAGAACAGAAGAAAATTCTGTGGTCAGGGAATGATTATTTTAAAGGGTTGGATTGGTTTTTCAAGATGTTGGAAGCCGAAACGCATAAAATTCAATACCGTGTGATGCTCTCACGCTATCGTGGGCGTACCACTTGTACAGCTTGCAAAGGATCAAGATTACGACAGGATGCAGGATATGTTAAAGTGGGAGGGAAGTCAATCATTGACTTAGTTTTGCTGCCAATTACGGACGTGATGACATTCTTTAATCAATTACAATTAGCTGATTATCAAGTAAGTGTATCCAAAAGAATCCTTCAAGAAATTGAAACTCGTTTGGAATACATGAATAAAGTTGGTTTGGGCTATTTAAGCCTAAATCGCTTATCCTCCACACTTTCGGGTGGTGAGTTTCAACGAATAAAACTCGCTACTTCTTTGGGAAGTGCTTTGGTGGGTTCAATGTATATTTTGGATGAACCAAGCATCGGTTTGCATCCCCGAGATACGTTGAGGTTAGTATCCGTTTTGGAATCTTTACGAGACATGGGTAATACCGTAATTGTCGTTGAACACGAAGAAGAAGTAATGCGTGCGGCCGACCAAATTATTGACATTGGACCCGATGCAGGAAGAAATGGGGGAGAATTGGTGTTTCAAGGAAGTTTTGAGAACGCCGAATTAGTTGCCACAACTCGCAACTCACAACTCACAACTCATATTTCACACACCATTAATTTTTTATCAGGAACTGACAAAATTGAAGTCCCAAAATTTCGCAGAAAATCAACCAGTTTCATTGAAATCAAGGGAGCTTACGAGAATAATTTAAAGAATATTTCGGTAAAATTTCCCTTAGGAATTCTCAATGTTGTCACGGGCGTAAGTGGCTCGGGGAAATCAACTTTGGTGCGTAAAATTTTGTATCCAGCCCTCGGCAAACACTTGGGAACTTATGCGGACGAATCGGGAAAATTTGGCGAGATGACGGGAAGTGTTAATAATATAGAAGCTGTAGAAATGATTGACCAAAATCCAATCGGTAAATCATCCCGTTCAAATCCTGTCACCTACGTTAAGGCTTACGACCAAATTAGATTATTATATTCTGAACAACCCGTTTCAAAATCAAGGGGTTATAAACCCGCTCATTTCTCTTTCAATGTGGAAGGTGGGCGTTGTGAAACTTGTCAGGGCGAAGGTTTTGTAACCATCGAAATGCAGTTTATGGCGGACGTAAAACTCAAATGTGAATCATGCGGTGGCAAACGATTTAAACAAGAAGTTTTAGACGTAAAATTCTACGAAAATGACATTGCTGATATTTTGGATATGACGGTGGACGAAGCCATTGAATTATTCAAAAAAGACCAACCAAAATTAGTAGAAAAGCTTTTGCCTTTACAAGAAGTTGGTTTGGGATACGTCAAATTAGGGCAATCGTCCAATTCACTTTCGGGTGGAGAAGCCCAGCGGGTAAAATTGGCAAGTTTTTTAGGCAAAGGCAATCCAAACAAAGGAAAAACGCTCTTTATTTTCGATGAACCAACGACCGGTTTACATTTCCACGACATCAAAAAACTGCTGAAAGCCATCAACGCTTTGGTGGAACAAGGTGATTCGGTCATTATTATTGAACACAATATGGAAATAATAAAATCGGCTGACCACATCATCGACATCGGTCCAGAAGGTGGCGAAAAGGGCGGTTACATCACTTTTGAAGGCACACCCGAGGAAATGGTAAAAATTGAAGGGAATTATACAGCTGATTTTTTGAAAGGCAAGATTAATTAAGATATTTTTTAGCAACAAAAAAGCCTTAAATCGTGTGATTTAAGGCTTTTGGCTCCCTCTCCTATGTAGCGAAGAGATTATACAACTATTTGAATTCAGCTATTAAGGAGTAAATATTGCTCTATCTGTTCCAGATTTTGTACCAGATTCTACATCGTTTCATAATACAAATATAGCTTTAGTTACAGTTAAACGGCTTTTTACTATTCCAAAATATTTTTAACTGTACCACAAATGCTCCAGAACGGAAAATCTCCTTAAACAATTATGACTTTTTGAAAATTTTAATTAATGGCTCTTTTTTCTTTTCATCCTTTGCTTTTTTCAAAGCAATATATTCATCAATCTCGGATTGTGCAAAAGCCGTTTTAGTAATATTATCATATCCAATTTGAATAGTATTTGGACTTCCGAACTCTTGAAAAAAACATATTTGGTCATTTTTTAAAGCTACAATACTACCTTTAAAAATATTTCCCGAATTCTTGTACAATACATGGTCATTTAGGGAAATCCCTCTGTAATTCTCTTTCACACCTGCCGTTCCCCAAACATCGCCTTCAACGGCAATATATTTGCCATTTATTAGGTATATTTTAACGTTTTTCAAAAACTCTCCTCCTGGCGTTTCCTTCACTACTTTGTTGATTGCGTTCTCCAAAGAACTAATTTCTAATTTCTTAGAATCTTTGATTTCTTTATGATTTCCACCCATGTAACTCCTCAGAAGTACGTAATCCATCGTTTTTTCTACATTTCGAGACGATATCATATTAATATCTCCAATTTGTTTGACTGAAGTGCATGAATTAATTAAAAGTACACATACTAAGAATAGAATTAGTTTAAAATTTGACATAAATTTATTGTTTAATGTTGAAATTTAATTTTAAACATAGATAAAAATTTATTTTATCTATGTTTTTAATATTTTACAAAATTACAATAAATATCTTAAACTGTTTAGCGTAGAATTACCTAATTGTTATCATTTTGCAATTCTGGCCGTAGCATCCCCTACGACCTAAAACACATAGAGCGTCCGCTAGTTTTTTGAATTAATCCCAAAATATTGAATGAAGTAAATTGTTAAACTCCGCTTCCGAAATTTAAAATCATTTGCACAATTACAAATCGAGCGGACACTCTCCTGAATTTTAGGACTTGGAGCATATATTTTGAAAGTCCCTTACAATTAACATTTCACCTATCCCCATCCCCCAAAAAAAATCCCCCACCCTTTTACAAACCTTCCCCCAATAAAACCGTAAATTTGACTATCAATACCATAAAACTTGAAATCTGAATAAATGAGTGAAGACCAAAAAAGAGTGTTAGAACAACAACTCTGGAATATTGCCAATACCCTACGTGGCAAAATGAATGCTGACGAGTTCCGTGACTATATCTTAGGATTTATTTTCTACAAGTACCTGAGTGAGCGTATGGAAATCTTTGCCGATGAAATCTTAAAACAGGATAAAATTACTTTCCGTCAAATAAATCCTAAACTCCAAGTCAGCGAGGAATTATTGGAAGCCGTTAAAGAGGAAGCTCTGGAAAAATTAGGCTACTTTCTAAAGCCTGAAGAACTTTTTACGGAGGTGGCTAAACGTGGCAACGGTGACAATTCTGAAGAGGATGTGTACGATGCTTCTAAAACCAACTTCATTTTAGAGGATTTACAAAAAATATTGACCAATATCCAGTTGAGTACCATGGGTACAGAAAGCGAAGAGGATTTTGATAACCTCTTTGAAGACATGGACTTAAACAGTACCAAATTGGGCAGAACTACCGAAGCCAGAAACGACATTATTGCAAAGGTTCTTTCTCACCTCGACAAGATTGATTTCAAACTCCACGATACTGAATTGGACGTTTTGGGCGATGCTTACGAATATCTGATTGGTCAGTTTGCCAGTGGTGCAGGTAAAAAAGCAGGTGAATTTTACACCCCACAAGAAGTAAGTAAAATCCTTGCGAAAATTGTAACCACGGGTAAAACTAAACTCCGTAGCGTATATGACCCGACGTGTGGCTCTGGTTCGTTATTGCTCCGTGTGGCAAAAGAAGTGGAAGAAGTGAATAATTTTTACGGGCAGGAAATGAACCGTACTACTTACAACTTGGCACGGATGAACATGATTCTCCACGGTGTTCATTATCGTAAGTTTGATATTAAGCAGGAAGATACGCTTGAGCATCCGCAACACATTGACCTTCAGTTTGAAGCCATTGTGGCAAACCCTCCTTTTTCGGCTCAATGGAGTGCAAATCCATTGTTTACGAGCGACGACCGTTTTAGCCAATACGGCAAACTTGCCCCAAGTAGCAAAGCCGATTTTGCTTTTGTGCAACACATGATACACCATTTAGCAGAAAACGGCACAATGGCGCTGGTATTACCGCACGGTGCTTTATTTAGAGGTGGAGCAGAACAACATATTCGTAAATATTTGATTGAAAACCGTAATTTCTTGGATGCCGTGATTGGATTACCCGCCAACATTTTCTACGGTACAAGTATTCCTACGTGTATTATGGTATTTAAAAAATGTCGTGAAAATCCTGATGATGTGTTGTTTATTGATGCCAGTAATGATTTTGAGAAAATCAAAACGCAAAATGTATTGCGGTTTGATGATATTGAAAAAATTATTGATACTTATCGAAACCGTACTGAAACCTTAAAATACAGCAAAAAAGCCAGTTTGGTAGAAATTGCCACCAACGATTACAACCTAAACATACCCCGTTATGTAGATACTTTTGAAGCCGAAGACAGCATTGATATTGATGCCATTGCCGAGCAAATAAAGGTATTGGATAATGATATGGCAGCATTGGATAGCACCATTGCCGATTTTTGTAAGGAACTAAATATTTCAACTCCTTCTTAAAAAATAAAACCATGAAAACCGAAGAAATAAAACAACTTTTTACTTTGTTTGAAGCCGCTGCATCTGAATTGGAAGGTGTAGAATGTTGGAGTGCCAGAGAATTACAGGGGTTATTAGGTTATAGCAAATGGGAAAATTTTGAAAAAGTTATTCAAAAAGCCAAGGGTGCTTGTAAAAATGTAGGCGAAGAAATAGCCTATCATTTTCCTGACATCAGGAAAACGATAGCTATGCCCAAAGGTGCTGAGAAAGAGATAGATGACATTCTTTTGACCCGATATGCCTGTTATTTAATTGCTCAAAATGGAGATAGTAAAAAGGAGGAAATTGCTTTTGCTCAAAACTATTTTGCTTTACAAACACGTAGAGCCGAATTAATTGAACAAAGGATTTTGGAGAATGAACGAGTGAAAGCTCGTGAAAAATTAAGCATAACGGAAAAACAATTATCTGGTATTTTGTTTCAAAGAGGTATTGATAGTCAAGGATTTGCGGTTATTAGAAGTAAGGGCGACCAAGCTCTTTTTAGGTTAAATACCCAAATGTTGAAAAAGAAAATGGGTGTGCCTGAAAATAGACCTGTTGCAGATTTTTTGCCAACCATAAGCATAAAAGCCAAAGATTTAGCCTCTGAAATGACCGGACTCAATGTGCAAAGTAAAGACTTGAAAGGACAAAGTAGGATTGAAAATGAGCATATTGAAAACAATAAAGCAGTTAGGGATATGCTCACCCAAAGAGGTATAATACCCGAAAATTTACCTGCTGCCGAAGATGTAAAAAAACTACAACGAAAGTTAGACGGTGATGATAAGAAAATACTGAAAGCTGCGAAAAAGAAATAATCATGGAAAAGCAAAACGAAATCAAATTATTTGAAGACAAAAAAGTAAGAACGCTTTGGGATGCAGACCAAGAAAAATGGTATTTATCCATCGTTGATGTGATTGCAGTTTTAACAGAAAGCCCAAATCCAAGGAAATATTGGAGTGTTTTAAAAACTCGTTTAAAAGCTGAAGGAAGTCAGTTGGCTACAAATTGTAGTCAACTGAAAATGCAGTCTGTGGATGGTAAGTTTTATTTAACCGACGTTGCCGATACCGAACAACTTTTTAGATTAGTCCAATCTATCCCAAGCCCGAAGGCAGAACCTTTTAAATTATGGTTGGCACAGGTGGCTGCCCAACGGTTAGAAGAAATGCAAGACCCCGAATTGACCATTGATAGAGCCTTAGAGCAATATTTGCAGTTGGGTTATTCAGAACATTGGATTAATCAACGCCTGAAAAGCATTGAAATAAGAAAGGAATTGACCGATGAATGGAAAAACCGTGGACTGAAGGAAGGACAACAATTTGCCATTCTTACCGATATTATTACCAAAACTTGGGCGGGCAATACCACCAAAGAATATAAAGTGCTGAAAGGTTTGAAAAAAGAAAACCTACGGGACAACATGACCAATACCGAATTGATTTTGAATATGCTTGCGGAAGCCTCTACCAAAGATATTTCGGTGGCGGTGAACCCAAAAGGCTTTGAAGCCAGCAAAAAAGTAGCAAAGCAGGGCGGTAATGTTGCCAAAGTAGCGATGAAAGAATTGGAAGCCCAAACGGGTAAAAAAGTAGTAACCGCCTTGAACGCAAAAGATGCCCTAAAACTAAATAAAGGAAAGAATGACAAATAATAATATACCCAAATTGCGTTTCCCTGAATTTTGGAACGGTTGGGAGATGAAAAAGTTGGGAGA
>JBBAKZ010000011.1:0-1511 GCA_040403275.1 Arcicella sp.
AATCAAGGCCTTTTTCAAATGTTTGGACACTTGTCCATTCGGTTCAAGGAGTTTAAACGGATTTTCTTTTTCTGCCATATTTTAGTTTTAAACAGGTTCTTTAAGTTAAAATCAATAATTATGAAGTCAATAAATCTAAATCTAATCATTCCAAAAGAATAAACTCGCTACTTTCGTAATGATTACTCCCCAGAACAATACTCCTTCCAAATAAACTTTACGCAGTTTTTCTTTTGCTCGAAGCAATCTCATTTTTACGGCACTTTCCGAAATATCTAATGAATCTGAAATTTCCTTAATGCTCAAATCGTCCTGATATTTCATCATCAAAATTGACTTCTCCTCGGGCAGAATTTGCTTCATGGCTTTGTTCAATTGCTGAGCTTCGAGTTCGGCCATTTCCGAATCATCATCATCGTCTGGCAGGTCAAAATTTTCGTCTAATCCAACTTCTGAATATTTTTTGGAAATACGAGTTTGGTCAATACAATAATTGTAAGTAACTGAATATAACCAAGTTGAGAATTTGGCAGTCTCTTTGTAGGAAGAAAGATTGAGGACTAATTTCAAAAAGATATCATGCGTAAAATCTTCGGCTTTGGCATCATCTTTTACAAACGATAAGCACTTTCGATACACTTTGTCGGAGTATCGGTCATATAATTGCTCGAAATATAGATTTTTCTGTGTTTCTATAAAAAGAGCTACTAATTGTTCGTCAGTAAGTTTCTTTACGTTCATAATTTATTTGCAAAAGCGAATACAATCCACAAAATAACGAAAATATTTTGTTAGCCCTATGTTTACAAGCAATAAAATCACTAAATGCGCTTATACTTAACGTTTTAGATACTATCTCTCCTAAATTAACCGTTCAATAATTAAATTTATCGCTGTGAAAATATCAGTTCTATTGATTTGCGCTTATCGGTCCGTTAACTGTAAAAGCCATAAAAAAGTGGTTGAAAAAATAACGAAATATGGTGCAAACGATTCAGCAACAAGTTTTTGAATTAGAAACAAGGTCTCGTTATGGATATTATAAAGTACCGAAACATTCGAAGCAATTGGAAATGCTCATATTCAATTTGGTGAAGGATGAAGTTGAAATAAAAAATTAAGCCTTAAATTTTAGCATTATTCCTGTATATTTAATAACTTTAATGATATAAAAATCTAATAAAATCTTAATCTGAAACTTGATGTAAAAGCAGTGATTATCCAGTAATTTTGTAGGCAATGAGCGGAATGATTCCAAAATATTATAAACGTAGTAGAGCAAAAGATTCTCTTGTTGGGAATCTTTTCTCTTTTCTAAACAATTTTATGATTACCAAACAGACACCCGAAGAAAAACGTCGTCTTGAAAAAGTGATAAATAAGTCGTTCGATGTAATTGAAAAATCAGATTATATTAGTCGAGATTTAAGTTGGTTAAAATTTGATGAAAGAGTCCTCGACCAAGCTCGTGATACTCGTCGGAATATTTTTGATAGACTCAAATTTTTAGC
>JBBAKZ010000011.1:1521-5702 GCA_040403275.1 Arcicella sp.
ATTTGTCGAGGAAAAGCAAAGACTTTATTGTGAAGAATTAGTGCCAGAATTTGCAGAAAATGGTTTCAGAATTGCCACTATTGCTGAGTTGAATGATGAAGAAACCGAACAAATTGTAGATTATTTCAGTCTAACAATTTACCCCATGCTTACACCTATGGTTTTTGACCATACACATTCTTTTCCGAGTTTATTAGCCAAAACTTTAATATTTGGGGTGGTTACAAGAAGCGAAAATGAACGCAGCGAACTGGGTAAAAGCGAAAATCGTAAAATTAGTTTTGTCCAAATTCCGCAGAACCTAAAACGCTTCCATATTATCGAAAGAGAAGACGAAACACTTTTTGTGCCAATTGAAGAAATTATCCGTCACGAAATCTGGAAATTGTATAAAAATGTAGAAATCGAAGCGGTTTCTTTGTTTAGACTTACCAGAAATGGTGATTTTGATGTGGTCGAACATGAAGATTCAGAGACGGATTTTATCGATGAAATCAGAAAAAAGATTAAAGATCGCCGGTTAGGAAGGGTAACACGGGTAGAAATTGAGTCGGGTTGTTCGGAATGGATGTTGGAAATGATGTTAAAGCGTTGGAAAATTGACAAAAACGGTATTTTTCACAGCGATAATTTATTGGATTTCACGGCTTTTTGGGAAATTATTAAACATCCAGAATTCAAATCAAAACAACCCGTTCAAAAAGCGTCAGTGCCAGCTTTGGGTTTAAATAGTCAAACTCCTGAAAATATTTTTCAGGCCATGAATGAGGGAGATATTCTTTTACATCATCCTTACAATAATTTTGAGCCTGTTTTGCAATTGTTGGAACAAGCCGCTGAAGACCCGCAAGTATTGGCCATCAAGATTACACTTTACAGAATTTCTAAAAATTCTCGGATTGCGGATGCCCTCCTACGTGCAGCTGAAAATGGCAAACACGTTTCGGTTTTGTTTGAGGTAAAAGCTCGTTTTGATGAAGAAAATAACATCCGTGAAGCTCAACGGTTATCAAAAGCAGGCTGTTTTGTTATTTATGGAATTCCAGGCTTGAAAACTCATACAAAATTATTGCAAGTTATTAGAAATGAAGGAGATAGAGTGAAAAGTTACGCCCATTTATCGTCCGGAAATTATAATGAAGATACGGCAAAGCTATACACTGATATTGGACTTTTGACGACTGATGAAGTATTAACCAGAGATATTTCTGAGTTTTTTAATGTCATTACGGGACACTCCCAACCGCTTTCTTATGAACGATTAATCACCGCTCCACGGGATATGCGGAAGAGGTTGGTGGAAATGATTCGGAATGAAGCGGATAATGCCCGTGCAGGATTACCGAGTGGTGTTTGTCTGAAAATAAATTCTTTACAAGATAAAATTACGATTGACGAATTGTACAAAGCCTCACAAGCGGGCGTACCCGTCAAGTTGATTGTGCGAGGAATTTGTTGCTTAAGACCACAACGCAAAGGACTTTCGGACAATATTACGGTTCGATCAATTGTGGGAGATTTCTTAGAACACACCCGCATTTATTACTTCCATAACAACAACGACCCGAAAGTTTATGGTGGTTCCGCAGATATTATGGTTCGTAGTTTTGACCGGCGGATTGAATCGCTTTTCGAAATTTATGCAAAAAATGTAAAACAACAGGCCATTCATATTTTGGATTGGAATTTGAAGGACAACATCAATTCTTATGAGATGCAAGAAGATGGTTCGTATAAACACTGTATCTCGCCCGTTGAAGGTGGCATGGAGCCATTTGATATTCAGAAAAAGTTTTTTAAAGTGAGTTTGAACGAGGTGATGAAGGCAAAATTATTTGAGCAAGAGGTGCAAGTTTTGATTCCCGAGGAAGCCCACGCTTAAATTATTGCTTATTGCCAGCTATTTCACTACTCACTAATTATATTTGCTTGGCATAAAACAATTGAAATATATATGCCTTTTTAAATTTTGAACTATGAAAATTCTTTTTTTTAATGTTATTTTACTAATGACAACATCATCATTATTAGCCCAGAAATTTGATATTGAAGGACATCGTGGCTGCCGTGGATTGATGCCAGAAAATACAATTCCTGCCTTCAAAAAAGCACTAGATTTAGGCGTAACTACCTTAGAATTAGATGTTTGTATTTCAAAAGACGGTCAAGTTGTTGTCTCGCACGAACCATATATGAATGCGCTTTTTTGTTCAAAACCCGACGGTTCGCCGGTCATGAAAGCGGATGAAAAAGGACTGAATTTATATACGATGCCTTACGCAGAAATCAAGAAATATGATTCAGGGAGCAGAGGAAATATACTTTTTCCGGAACAACAAAAATTGGCAACGTTCAAACCGCTTTTACGAGATATGTTGAAAGCTTGCGAGAAGTACATCAAGCTTAATAACCTACCAAAGGTTCATTACAACATTGAGATAAAATCAGAAGAAAAAGAGTATGGCATTTCGCAACCCAAAACAGTAAAAGAATTTTCGGATTTAGTTTATCAAGAAATCATTCGTCAGATTTCTCCTGAAAGAGTAGTTTTGCAAAGTTTTGATTTTAATGTATTGAAATACTGGCACTTAAAGTTTGAAAGTGGTACGTATAAAAAGGTTAGATTATCGGCCTTGGTGGAGGATGAAATGGTTGACCCGAGTTTGGAAAAATTAGGATTTAATCCCGATATTTTTAGTCCATATTATAAACATTTGATAAAAAGAAGGGTGGATATGTGCCATGAAAAAGGAATAAAAGTAGTCCCATGGACTGTAAATGAAGTGGTAAATATGAAGGAAATAAAAGCCTTGGGCGTTGATGGATTGATAACTGATTATCCAAATCGGTATTTTGAGATGAAAGATTGATTTTGCCGCTGGCACGCTAAGGCACGAAGAAGGTTTTGATAACAGATTAATTAAAATAACTGGGAGTCAACGTGTCTTGGTGCCTAAAATGATTTAAACAAAATGGAAGAAATTCCCGAATTTACCATTATTTATACTCGCCCATCCGACCATTTATTATTGTTACTAAGCGGTTTGGGAACGGCTTTATACATGATTTATTTTTTGATTCAAACGGAATATTTGTTGGGATTTATATTTATTGCCTTATCTATCTTTTTGATTTACAGATATATACAAACGTCAAAGCCACAGCCTAAATTGATTTTGACTCAGGATGGAATTCAGATGGTTGGACAACCACTTGTTTCATGGGCGATGGTTTATGGTTTACAAATTCGTTCTGATATGAAGGAAAATGAGTATTCTGAAACCTTTGTTTTTACGAATAATGGAAGGATTCAAGAGATTTCGATACCTAAATTATCAGTTAGTTCGTGGCAATTAGAAAAGCTGTTGGAGATTTATCAAGAACGATTTAGGAATGTTCCAGTTGCGGAGGAATAAAAAATCGGGCCTAATAATTTACGATTTTACCATCCTAATTCATTCCACCATCAATCCATTTTTTGATGGTCAGAACTTCGCAATCTGTTAAAGGCATTCCTTTTGGCATTCGTGGTGGATTTCCGTTAAAAGGAATAATTTGGTCATAGAGTTCGCCACTATTTGCCCAAAATTGAAGATCACTCAAATCTTCCAATTTCACACCGCCTGAATGGCTTTTATTGCTGTGGCAACTATTGCAGTTTTTATCAATAATTGCTTTTACATCATTTTGGTAAGAAATTTTTTGATTGGTTTCAGCCTTACATTGCGGGGTGACTTCCTGTTTTGAATTTGTACAGGCAAATACAAAAGTTAATAATAGTAAACAAGTAATTGCTTTCATGTTGATTATGTTGAATTGAAATAGTTAAGATACAGAAAAGCCGGGACTATAAATCTCGGCTTTTGCTTTATTACACCAATATGAAAATCCGTTTGGACTTTCTCCTTGCCGAAACAAAGAGGAAATACATTAGTACGGCTTTACAGTAATCCATTGGTTTGTTTTTTTATCATAGTTTAGGTGTTCATCAGGCCATTCAATGTATTGTTTCATGGGAATTTGTTTGTCTAAATTGCCATTTTTAATGAGTTCTTGGAATAAATATTGCCCTCGCTCTTTCACAATTGCTTCGGCTAAATGAGGTGTGTTTGCCACTTCTTCAAATTCAGTGGGCATTAACGAGTTTACTTTTAATTTAAACTTTCCCAAAACCCCTCTTC
>JBBAKZ010000011.1:5712-18863 GCA_040403275.1 Arcicella sp.
CTCTTCTGAAGGTTGGGCTTCCGCCAACGGGACGAATTATGAAAAAATAATGCCAACCATCTTCTGATTGATAATAGCTTTGGAAGTTAAACAAAGAAAGACTTTTGGTATAGAAACCTCTAAATTGAGGTTGAAATTTTGTTTGGTTGGTTGCTTGTGGTGCTGGAATATATAAGTAGGTAACGATGTTTGTTAGTAAGCTATCTTGTTGATTTTTAGAAAAATAATCGTCAATTACCTGTTTTTTTGGATGGCAAGAAATGACTAAAATGGTAAAGAATAATCCAAGCATTAAATTTTTCATATTGGTAATTTTATCTTACTGATTGGGTAATTTACGGAAGTCGTCTTTTTAAAAGACGACTTCCGTTTGTAAACTTTATTTCACATAAACAATTGTCTGCGGGCTAAATTCTGACCAACCAGTTGTCCAGTCTGTATCTTTGAAAGCTCCTACATAATCAGTTTTGTCAAAGAATGTTGGTAACGTCGAAGGTAAAGCAGCATTCAACATATCCGTTGCTGAGGCTGTCAAAATGAACGTTGGTCTTCCAACTGCCCAAAGATTGTCATTCAATCCAGACGTTTTACGATTATCTAAAATCTTATTTCCTTTCAATCCTTTAAACCAATCCGTTGGTTTTTTTGTACCAATCAAAATTGCTGTTGCAGCTGTATTGGCTTCATTATCACGTACTGGTGTTCCTTTTGGGTTATACGAAATTGCACCGCCAGTTCCCCAGAAATTATCTCCCCAAGCATCCACACCTGCTAAGACAACGTTTTGTAAATCAATCTCTCCTTTATCTGCATTGGCATTGGCTGTCCCTAATTGACTATCCACATAAATTCCCCAAGGATAACCCGTGATGAATGTATTGTAAATTTTCTGCTTGTTATTTCTTCTTAATTGCGCTCCGTGTTGAAATTGTGTACTAATGGCAGTTTCTCTAGCACCTTTCGCTCCAATGATTGACATGTTAGCAAAAATAGCCGAAGTAAAAGGAGTCGTTGCTGCACCTTGAGCGTTATTATCACACTCAAAACCGTTTGAACCAGATTGATCTGCTTGAGTTGTACCACGAATACCTACTCCATATTGAACGTATCCAGAGAAACCATTATCTGTATCAAAATCATCATCTAAACCTTTGTAAGCAATTAAGTGCTTGCAGTTTACATTGCCACCAAACCATTCAAATGAATCATCTAAGCCAAAAGATGCTTGAACGTAATCAACTACGGTTCCTGAACCCACTGAACCAAAAGTCCATGAATTTACTTCTTGGTTTGGGTTAATTGGAATACCCGCAAACTCAACACGAACGTATTTGTATGAACCTGAATTATCAGCTACATCCGTTCCACCGTGGAATCCACCGTAACCACCTTCTAATTCACGGTCAGCTTCTGCCAAGTTGTTTGGTGCTTGTCCGCAAATTACTAAACCACCCCAGTCACCTGCTTCACGCTCGCCAACGGCTCTTTCTGAAGTCATCACGATTGGATTTGTTGCCGTTCCATTCGCAATAATTTGACTTCCTCTTTGTACAATCAACGTACCTTTTGAAGCTCTATCGCCAATGATTAAAGTACCTGCTTCAATTGTCAAGACTGTTTTCTTGGTAATTGTTCCTTTCACCGCTTCTTCCCCAACACGCACAAAACCTACTAATTTATAGATTTTATCAGCTGTCCAAGTAATGTTACCTGCTGGAAGACTACCGGCTGGAATTGTCACGATGGTTTTTGGTGGAACCGCTGAAATCGTTACTGGAATCGTTGTTAATGTCGAAGTCTGATTACTGTTATCAACCACTTGAATTGTGAAATTAACTACCGAACCTGTTGGTAAATTTTCAATTACATATTCTTTTGAATACGTCAAAGTTGTTTGTCCTGTACCAGTGATTGCATCAAATGGTGCACCATTTTTCAATACGTTTACTTGTTTAATTCCACCTGGGGCATTAATTGTTGCAGCAATTTGTACTTTAGTTCCTGCAGTTCCTGCTAATGTACCAGAAGTTACAACCGTTGGAGCTGGTTGGATTACTTCGTCTTTCTTACAAGCATTGAACATCAATGCCATTGAAAGTAAAAAGGTGATTGCTTTGGTAGCTTTCATTTTAATTTAGATTACGGTTTTAAAAATTATTACTTATTTTCTTTGAAATGTATAAACAATCCCTAATGAATAAACACTGCCAGGTCTGTATGACTGAATGGTCTGGTCTTTGTCGGCATCGTAATTTTTATCCTGATTTCCATCTTGCAAAATCAAGGCTTTTTGATTTAAAATATCGGTAATTCCCCCTTTAACGATTAAGTTATTATTAATAGCTTTCGAGAAAGTGATGTCTAATACATTACGAGGCATTTCGTACCAATCTGGATATAATGCCCCAAAATTGTTTCCTACGGCATAAATACGTTTCCCGATTACGTTATACAAAAGGTTGATTTGAAGTTTTGATTTTTGATTATTGTAGTTCAATCCTGCATTAATTACGTAAGGTGATTGACCTTGCAATGGACGATTATCTGATTGAGTAGCGGCAATTTCTGGACTCAATTTTACTCGACTATAAATCAAGGTGGCATTAAACAATAAACTCATATTTTTCAAAACCGCATTACTCGAAATAGCTTCCAAAGATTTACGAATTTCCAATTCAACTCCTGTGCTATACGCAGATTGCGCATTGGCAAAAGAAACTACAGGATTAGAAGAACTCGTGAAAACTACCTCAATTGGCGTGGTAAAATCTTTATAAAAACCCGCAATACTCACAATTTCGGAAGGCGTTGGATAGAATTCATAACGCAAATCAAAATTATTGACATTAGCATTTTTCAAGTCTGGATTTCCAGTTACTGTTCTATTTAAAACAAAATCATAAAAAGTAAAAGGAGCAATTTCACGGAATTCAGGACGATTTAAGGTTTTTCCGTAGGCCAATCTTAGCAAAGATTTTTCCGAGAAATTATACGTCATATTCACCGAGGGAAGTACACTGGTTACATCTAAAATTGGATTAACGGGTTGTCCGTTTCGGTTATCATAACCATTTAATTTTTGTACGTTATTCTCAATTCTTACGCCTGCAATCACATTAAATTTCTTTGAGAATGAATAATTACCCGAAGCATACACTGCCATTAAATTATTGTTGGCGGTATAAGCATCACTCTTATTAGTCTGCTCATCAATTTTTACGCCGTTGGTAGTATTGATATTTTGGGAAGAAAAAATCTGGTCAATGGGCAACGAACCGATATTAAATTGCGAACTGCTTGCCTGTACATAGCCTAGATTTCGGGCATTGAAAGTACGGTCTTTCTTTTCATAATAAACTCCAGCTTTCAATTCTAATTCTTGATTTTTATCATCACTTGCTCCTTTTTTGAGCATTAATTTTTGAACTAAATTTACGCCTCCTGTAAATGCTTTTTCATCCAAAATAATATTAGTTCTACCTAAGTTAAAAGTTTGAACTGCTCCTTGTGGTACTAATAATTTGCCATCTGAACTATATCTAAAACGCTTATAATCAGGCAATTGATTGTAGGATTGATTATAGCCAGCAACCCAATCAACTTTGGTTTTCCCTTCGTTAAAATTATGTCTCCCTAATAATTGACCGGTGTAAATACCACGATAATTTTGGTTGAAAGATTCAATTTTCCAATTAGCTCCGTTCTCAAAGCCGTTACGCTCAATGAATTGTAAATTAGTTAATTGGTTGTATAAATTTTTGAATTCAATCGTGTGATTATCATTTAATCTCACTGCCCAGTTATGCAAAACTCCTACCCGAATAGCATTCGTATATTGTTGGTCATTAAAAACTGAAAGTTCATCGGCTTTTCCCGTTCTTTCGATGGTCGAATAACCAAAATCGTTCTGAACTTTCGAGAAATTAGTGCGTGTATTTGAATAATTAATAGCGGTTACATTACCAATTCTTACATTTCCAATATCCTTTTTGAAAGCACCTGTAATAGCAAGACGTTGGTCGGGAATAGCGGTTGATTGTTCAGGAGTCCATGAATTTTTCAAGGATTGTCCCACTTGCTGTAAACGTTGTGGATTGGTTAAGGCAATATTTTTTAACTCGTCAGTGGAAGGGAAATATTTGGGTAAATCGCTAAAGCCTTCATTGAAGCCTGTCCAAGCATTTTTACCTGATTGTGGTGAGAAGAAATCTTTTCCTGTAGTACCATCACGGAAAGAAGTTCCATAATCTACGGTTAAATTATTTTGTTCTGGAATGGTTTTGGTAAATATTTTTACAACTCCACCAGCAAACTCACCAGGCAACTCGGCGGCGGGTGATTTAAAAACTAAAATACGGTCAATTTGATTAGATGGAATAATATCAAATGAAAAAGAACGAATATCTGACTCCATACTTGGGGTAAAAGTATTGTTCAGCATTACTGTATTATAGCGTTCGTTAAGACCACGAATATTAATAAATCTATCGCCAAAAATGGTTACCCCAGGAACTCTCTTTACTACTTCAGCGGCAGTACGGTCGAGGGTTTTGCTGATTTGAGCGGAAGATATACCACTCACAATTTGCTGAGAAGCTTTTATTTCAGAAATTACGGAAACCTCAGTATTAGTTAATTTTTGACCAATTACTTTTACTTCATTAAGGGTAGCACCTTCTTCTTCTAGAAAAGTGTTAATCTCAGTTACTTGGTCGGCAAGTACTTTCACATTTTCGAGATACTTAAATTTATACCCAACAAACGTAATTTTAATTTTGTAACTTCCTACGGGAATACGACTCATTGAAAAGAATCCATTAATATCAGCGGAAGCACCTTTGCCCATGGCTTCGATAAAAATCGTTGCACCTACTAAATCTTCTTTGGTTTTTGTGTCTTTAATTGTTCCTCGGAGTGTACCCTCTTGGGCAAAAACGAATAAACGGGACGTGATTAGAATAATCAGGATAAGTAACTTTTGCATTATCATATTGGTTTTTTAATGCCGCAAAATTAGGTAAGCAAAATTGCTTATGTGTTCCCAAATAATTATTTTTGTGTTAATTGTATGTTAAGTAATTATTTTGCGATTATGAATTTGGATAAGTGTGAAGATTGAAAATTTGAGATTTTTATTAAAAAAAACCTCCCAAGCGTTTAGACTTGGGAGGTTTAAAATGGGGGTGACTTACCGCAAATGTCCAAGAATGCACTTGTCCATTTCAAAAATTATCAGGAATCCAACGTGTTCACTTTCTCTCTTACTTTATAACCGCTGATCCCAAAATAAAGCACGAAGAAAAAACAAACAAAAGGTACATAATAACCTTTTTGAATATCATCGCCATAAAAGTCGATAATCCAGCCCATGAGATAAGGGAAAAATGCACCCCCAACAATGCCCATTACGATTAACGATGCGCCCGATTTTGTGTCGGCTCCCAAATTTTTAATACCTAAAGAAAAAATCGTTGGAAACATGATTGACATAAAAAATCCCAATCCACCCAAGGCGTAAACCACAAATTTTCCTTCTAAAGTAATCGAAAAAATACTCAAAATTAGGCAGATTGCCGAGTAGATAGCGAGCAGTCTTTGCGGTTCCATAAAACGCATGAAAAAAGTGCCCGCAAATCGACCAATCATGAATAAAAGTCCATAAATTCCCAAATAATAACCAGCCGTTTTTTCATCAATTCCACCGCCTTTGATGGCTACTCGGATGAAGAAACTCGTTACGCATACTTGCGCTCCTACGTAAAAGAACTGTGCAATAACTGCCCAACTCAAATGGCGATATTGAAACACCTTCAAAAAGCTACTTAAGGATATTTTTTTCTCGTCGGCATCATCTTTGATTTCTGGAAATTTTACAAAATAAAAAGCTATTGTAACCAATAGAAGACATATTCCTAAAATGAAATAGGGCGATTTTACGGAAGCAGCTTCATTGCTAAGATAGGTTATTTTATCAATTTCGGGCATGGCTGCCAACTGTTCTTTGGAATACTCTTTACCCGATAAGATAAAAACGCTTCCGACAATAGGCGCAAGGAAAGTGGCAAGTCCATTGAAAGATTGCGCAAGATTTAAGCGGGCGGCAGAAGTTTCTGGTTTACCCAAAATCGTAGCGTACGGATTGGCGGCTGTTTCCAAAATGGTAAGTCCGCAACCGAGTACAAAAAGACCACCTAAAAACAAGCCATATTCTCTTGAATCGGCCGCTGGAATAAACATAAAAACGCCCAACGCAAATATTAAAAGTCCTACAATAATACCCGTTTTGTAACCCCATTTTTTTAAAATAATACCGGCCGGAATTCCCATGATGAAATAAGCAAAAAATACCGCTACATCCACCAAAGATGATTGCCGATTGGTCAATTGCAAGGCTTTGCGGAGGTGTGGAATTAAAATACCATCGAGGTTATGCGCAAATCCCCACAGGAAAAATAAGGTGGTCACTAAGGTAAAAGCCACCAAATATTTTTTATCCGAGTTTGAATGCTCAGTGGAAATATTGGTGGAGGCGGGAGTTGAAGGTAAAGCCATGTTGAATCTTCGGGGATATTTAAAATAATTTACGGGATATTTTCTCAATAAAAGGTTTATATTAAAGCAAATTCATAATCAAAAATACTCATTATCATTTTAATCGCTCCCAAACCATCTATTTTACTATTTATTACCATTTTTACAAACACTAAAACCGTAAAAATCCGTTAATTTTACGTCCAAAATCCCCATCAATTTGTAATTCATGAATCAACTCCCAAAAATAGTAAAACAGGTATTTTTTGAAAACTTCAGCCAAGAACCGATGCTCGTTCGCTCACCCGGAAGAGTCAATCTTATTGGCGAACACACGGATTATAACGGCGGTTTTGTGCTTCCTGCCGCTACTGACAAAGCGGCTTACCTCGCCATTTATGCGTCCGATGCTGAAACAGGTACATGGATTTCCATGGATATGAACGAAAAAGTTGAAGTTGATTTTAAAGTAATAACTAAGATGCCAGATCATCATTGGGCTAATTATATATTGGGTGTGATTGAACAATTCCAAAAGCGGGGTATCAAAGTTCAGCCTTTCAATTGTGTTATGGCGGGCGATGTTCCCATTGGTTCTGGCATGTCATCATCGGCGGCTTTGGAAAGTGCGGTGAGTTTTGCCATTAACGAAATGAATCAAGTAGGATTTGATAAAAAGCAATTGGCAAAATTAGCACAACAAGCTGAAAATGAATTTATTGGCGTTAATTGTGGCATTATGGATATGTTCTCCAGCCTTCACGGAAAAGAAAATAACGTGATGCGTTTGGACTGCGAAACCCTCGAATTTCAATATTTTCCCTTGGATTTAGGCGACTATAAAATCGTGCTTTTTGATACCGGCGTAAAACATAATTTGGTAGAATCTGAATACAATCTTCGTCGCCAACAATGTGAAGAAGGCTTGGCTTTTTTTAGAAAACATTTCGATGATTCAGTCAAAAATCTTAGTCAAGTTCCCTTGGCTTGCTTGCAATCGAGCCGAAGCCAATTGAATCCTGTGGTTTATAATCGTTGCCAATACGTGATTGAAGAAAATCAACGAATTTTATCCGCTTGTGAAGATTTGCAAGCGGGAAATCTAGCAGATTTTGGGATAAAAATGACGGCAACGCACGAAGGATTACGGAATTTATACGAGGTTAGTTGCCCAGAATTAGATTTTTTGGTCGATGCGGTTTGGCACGAAACATCCGTTTTAGGTTCAAGAATGATGGGAGGGGGTTTTGGCGGTTGCACCATCAACCTCATCAAAGCCGATGAAATTGATGAGCTATATAACAGACTATCAATTAATTATAAACAAGAAACGGGTATCGAATTAAAAATGTACAGCGTAATAACGGCAAACGGAACTGAAATACTTTAATCAGTTGTGATTGAATGAAGTGTGAGCTCAAAAAATCAAAACTCATTCAATCACAATTCACAACTAAAAACATGACTTTCGATTTTAACGAGCATTCACATTTAAGACAAAATCCATTAACGGGCGATTGGATCATGGTTTCTCCTCATCGTACCAAACGGCCGTGGCAAGGAAAAACCGAGGATATTGTTACCAATTCTCGCCCAAAATACGACCCAACTTGTTATTTATGTGCGGGTAATCCACGCATGAATGGAGAGATAAATCCCAATTATTCAGCTACTTATGTATTCCAAAATGACTTTGCCGCTCTGCAATCTGACGTTCCCGAAGGAGAAATCAAAAAAGCTGATTTGTTGATAGCCGAAAGCGTGAAAGGCGAGTGCCGAGTGATTTGTTTTTCCCCCCGGCACGATTTGACTTTGGCAGAAATGGAAACCGCCGACATTCGTAAAGTAGTAGATACTTGGATTGCAGAATTTGAAGATTTTCGTAGGCAAAAAGGAATTAATTATGTGCAAATTTTTGAAAATATAGGAGAAATCATGGGCTGTTCAAATCCGCATCCACACGGGCAAATTTGGGCATCGAGCCATATTCCCTTAGAAATTCAGAAAGAAACACAACACCAAAAAGGCTATTTTGAAGTACACCAAAAAACACTTTTAGAAGATTATTGGCCATTAGAAATTTCTGAAAAGCAACGATTGGTGGTGGAAAATGATTCCTTTTTGGTAGTAGTTCCGTTTTGGGCAACTTGGCCCTTTGAGACGCTTTTGATTCCTAAACGACCAATGGCGTACATTTCCGAAATGAATGAAAAAGAAAAAAATGATTTAGCCGATATTACCCGCAGATTGACGACTCGTTATGACAATCTTTTCAACACCTCTTTTCCGTATTCAGCGGGAATCCACCAGGCTCCCACGCAAGCCACTGAATTAGAAAGTTGGCATTGGCATATTCATTTTTATCCACCACTTTTACGTTCCGCAACGGTCAAAAAATTCATGGTTGGCTACGAATTATTGGCAAATCCACAACGGGATATAACACCGGAAAGAGCCGCCGAACAATTGAGGAATTTGAGTGAAGTGCATTATAAAAAAGGGTAAAATTGGGTAGTTGGTCGTTGGTCAAATTTTTATTTGGCGGAACTGCTAACTACTTTTTCGGATAAATCGCCTATTTTTTTCGATAGTCCAGTCTGGGACGTTTTTTACCCAATTGTCGAGAAATTTGCATTAATCATCTATTCCAATTTTTTCATCCATTTTAATTGTTTTGTTTTGTGGCATAATCTTTTAGCATTTATCCGCAACCATAATAATGTAATCGTATGAAAACCTTACTGAAATATAGCGTAACCCCAAATAGAACAAATTTTCTCCAAAATCCTGTCGTAAATTTGGTTTATTTTACTTCAAAGCAAACCATCATGCTCAAAAATCTATTTTTTATATTTTTTGTTTCGGTAAATATTTCCCTAGCCCAAACGGCTTCACCTATGAGTGGAAAAGTGATGGGTAAAGTCATGGATGCCTCAAATAATCAAGCTTTATCTTTTGCTTCGGTTAGGGTTTTTAAATCCCAAAATTCAAAAGACTCGCTGGTTGGAGGCATAACTATTCCAGAATCGGGAGAGTTTAGTATCAGCAATTTACCCGCAGGTAATCTTATGTTGAAAGTTTCATTTGTAGGCTATCAGCCTGTTAGTCAAGCCATTGTCTTGACAGATAAAGACCTTGATTTGGGCGTTATTAAAGTGAATGCCGATGCAAAAATGTTACAAGAGGTTCAAGTAAAAGGGGAAAAAGACCAAGTTTCTTTCGGAATGGATAAGCGTGTTTTCAACGTTGCCAAAAGTATCACTTCCATCGGCGGAACGGCAGAATCCTTATTGAGAAGTGTGCCTTCTATCAACATTGATGAAAGTGGAAATGCCAGTTTGCGCAACATGGCAACAACAATTTATATCAACGGAAAACCGACACAATTGACTCTGGCGCAAATTCCAGCCAATCAAATTGAGTCGGTAGAAGTAATTTCAAATCCATCCGCTCGCTACGATGCCTCTACCTCGGGCGGAATTGTGAATTTGGTTTTGAAGAAAAATAGACAAACCGGCTTCAACGGTTCGGCCAGTGCCGGAATCGGTAATAATTCAAGATACGATGGTTCTTTAAATCTTGATTATCACGATGGAAAATGGAATTTTACGGGTCTTTTTAATGTGAATGCGACACAAAATCCTTTGGACGGTTACGTCAACCGAACCAATTTTTTGAATGGCTCACCTGTTAGTTTTTTCAATCAAAATACTAACACAAATCTTAATAATGTTTTCCAAAATGGGCGACTATTAGTAGATTATTCACCCAATAAATTCAATACGTTTTCCGTGGCAGGAACTGTGGTTGGAGGAGCTTTCAATACCGTTAATAATCAACAATACGAGTACAAAAATGCCCAACAAGCCATTACAAGCTATGGTTCACGGAATACAAAACCAGAAAATGCCTTTACAAACATAGGACTTGAATTGGATTGGAAACGAACTTTCGCTCGAAAAGGTCGTGAATTGAGTCTGACAACTTCTTTCACCCGCAATAATGTTTCCAATGCGGCCGATTGGCTCACCACCGCTCAAAATGCTGACGGCACGAACCAACAATTTTATCCAGAAAGAGATATCATTTCGGGCCGTCAGATTGGTTCGCAATACTTGGGTCAGTTAGATTACGTTCATCCAATTAACGATTCTACAAAATTTGAAATGGGCTTGCGGAGTTATACTTTTGGGCGAGATATCCAATATTTTTTCAATCAACTCAACAACGATACCCAAGCGTATAAATTATTGCCAAGCTATTCGCAAGATGCGGAAATTTTAGAAACCGTAAATGCCCTGTATTTTTTGTATAATCACCGCCTGAAACATAATATTACAATGGAAGCGGGACTTCGAGTGGAACAATCTTTCCTGCACGGAACGTCAAGATTTGATAATTCAACGTTCGGATATGATTATCCAACGGCAAATGGAGATGGCTGGTTTCAAGCATTTTTTCCTTCCTTTTCTTTGAATAAAAAATTTAGCGAAGACTCAGAATTAGGATTTAGTATCAGTAGAAAAGTAGGTAGACCTGGATTTAGACAACTTTTTGTGGGAATTCAGTCCAACGACCGCCAAAATATCACGGTCGGAAATCCAAAAATTCAACCCGAATTTATCAACACCGCCGAATTGAATTATAGCCAAAATATTGGTCGGCTGAGTTGGTTAGCCTCAGCGTATTATATCTACGAAGACCATACAATTAAACCATTTACTCAACCTTCCGCCACCGACCCAACCATATTAGTTACCTCATTTATTAATGCCAAGGCCGATATCCAATATGGTTTAGATAATACCTTCAAATATACCGCTGGGGCATTTTCTGCCACGGCGAACGTAAATGTATTTAATTTTCTTGTGCAATCCACAACCATTCAAAACGAGTTATGGGTGTACCGAGCAAAATTGAATTTATCTTACCGTTTTCCTGGTAATTTTTCTGCCCAAATTAATCTAACTCGGGAAAGTAAAACGCCAAGTTTACAAGGATTTAGATTGCCTATTCAAGCGGCAGATTTTGCGATTAGAAAACCATTTATGAACAATCGAGCGAGCGTTGTTTTTAGCATTAATGACGTCTTCAATTCTCGTAAACAAGTAAGTACGTTTGAACAAGAGAATGTTTATCAGTCAAGCATGAACCGTCGTGAAGTCCGTTTTTATAAATTGACCTTACAATTACCTATTGGAAAAGCCAATACAACTTTCAAGAAAAAAGACCGTAAATTGGAGAAAAGTGATATTGATTTTGGGAACTAGGTATTCCTGAAATCGCTATTTTAAAAATTGTTGTAATAGGTAATAAATGTTGAGTAATCAGAGCCAAGAAAAGTAATAGTTCAATTTTAGCAAACTACGGATGATGATTACTCTCCGTGAATCATCTGAAAGGTGTTATTTTTAGCAATTAGCTGAACTAAATCAAAAGTATGATGTTTTAACATTAAATGTATGTACATCAATTAAATTTATATGTCTTTCTTTTCGGAAAATTCCACTTCAGTAATTTGCTTTTGGAACTCACAGCGACCCTAGCGGAAATGGGAAAACAAGATTTGGGTTAACAGGAAAACTTAAACATAAGGATTATGGTTTAACTTGAAATAAAACAAATGAAGCAGATGAGGAAATGATAAAATTTAATTGTCAACATTCAGTTACTAAAACAAGCATAAATAGCATAGCTTAAAAACGATGGAAATTACCCTAAATACAGCCCTTAAAAAAACATTGCATAAAGCAAATTCTCGTGGACAAGCTGACCACGGTTGGTTAAAGACTCGTTTAACCTTCTCATTTGCGGGTTATCATGACCCCAATAGAGTTCATTTCGGGGTTTTGAGAGTGTTGAATGATGACCAAATTGCGGGTGGAAAAGGCTTTGGGATGCACCCACACGACAACATGGAAATCATCACAATTCCGATGGAAGGTGTGGTTGAACACCGTGATAATCAAGGTAATCATGGAATTATCACCAAAGGAGAAGTGCAAGTGATGTCGGCCGGAACGGGGGTTTATCATTCCGAATTCAATCATTCAAAGGAAGAATTGCTGAAATTATTTCAAATTTGGTTATTTCCAAACAAAGGAAACGTAACGCCACGTTACGGTCAAATGAAATTTGATTTAACCGCCCAACATAACAATTTTCAGTTGTTGGTTTCACCCATTGAAGCCAATATTCCCAATACTTTGGGCATTCATCAAGATGCTTTTTTCAGTATGGGAAAATTTGAAGCGGGTCAAGATTTTAATTATCAACTGCACCGTGAAGGCAATGGGCTCTATATTTTTGTGGTAAACGGACAAGTGGAAACCAGCGGAGAAAGTTTAGCATTCCGTGATGGATTGGGCTTGGAAGATGTTTCAGCCGTAAATTTCAAAACCCAAACGGGCGTAGAATTATTGTTGATGGAAGTGCCAATGAATTGATTTTGAATTGATTATAAACAAAAATCCTGAGAGAATTTGATGGTTCTTTCAGGATTTTTGTTTTCAAGGCATGGTTGGCGAGTATTTTCGTTAGTGGGGCATACCGGTAAATGTTTGCGACTTGAACTTAATGACTAGACCCCCAAAATAGTTTTTAGGGTACTCAAATTTTAG
>JBBAKZ010000012.1:0-15477 GCA_040403275.1 Arcicella sp.
ATGAACAATGGCTCCGTGTCCAACCGTTACGTCGTTGCCAATAATCGTTGGGTCGCCAGGGTCAGCGTGGAGGACAGCAGTATCCTGAATATTAGTGTTATCACCAATAATAATGGCTTCCACATCCGCCCGAATTACCGCACCATACCACACTGAAACATTTTCGCCAAAAGAGACATTGCCCATCACAGAAGCATTGGGCGCAATAAATGGTTTGTTTTTCATATTCAAATTTATAAATAAAAGTCAATTGAATTAACTTACCGAAAGTTTTAAAAATTTCGAGAAGTTCTTTTGAGTACACTAATACTTACAAATTCCCTCGACTTATTCAATTCGGTTCATTTTGTGTAAAAGTATTAACATTTAAAGAAATAGAGGTGTAATACCGCATAATTTATTCTTTGGTATTGTGTATTTTTGTCATTAATAAAATGTACTTATATATAAATTTCTGAAAATGAAACATTTGATTTTATGGTTAACTTTTCTAAGTCCATTACTTTTAAAAGCCCAACAAAAAATTCCTTTAGATAATATGTCTTTCTGGAAACCCTCTGAAAAGACTAATTGGCAAATTGCAGGAGATGTGACGGCCGATATTACGCAGCATGATGTGATGACTAAAACCGCAGGGAAGGGCGTATTGGTAAATATTCCAGTAGAAAAAAATAAAGCCAATCTACAATCAGTCGCTGAATACGGTGATGTGGATGTTTCCTTTGATTTTATGATGGCGGCTCATTCTAATTCTGGATTTTATTTGATGGGGCGTTATGAAGTACAGTTGCTTGACAGTTGGGGCGTAAAAAATCCTGGCACGGGCGATTGTGGTGGTATTTATAAACGTCGTCGCTTTGAAAATGGTAAGGAAATCCTTTGGGAAGGACACGCTCCACGCCTAAATGCCTGCCTTGCACCAGGACTTTGGCAGCATATTGATATTTCTTTTCAAGCGCCAAAATTTGATGCAGCGGGTAAAAAAACCCAAAATGCGAAGATGTTATCCATCAAATTGAATGGCTATTTGATTCAAGAAAATGTGGAATTAACTGGACCAACGGGCGGTCCAATTGCCAATGATGAAGCGGCCATGGGACCTTTTATGATTCAAGGTGATCACGGTCCCGTAGCATTCAGGAACTTTGTTATTTCAAATTTGAGTGGAAAACCTGCCGAATTATCAAACGTTGCCTATAAAGTTTTTTACGGTAAATTTAAAGAACCCAAAGACTTTTTGAGCAAAAAACCCGATGCGACGGGGTCATTAGAAAAATTGACTTGGGATGTGAGTAAGGAAGAGAATAATTTTGCTGAAATCTTTAACGGAACACTCAAAATTCCCGTTGCTGGAAAACATGATTTTACGTTTCAAATTGGGGGTAAATATTATGTTACAATTAACGGAAAAGAGCTTTTACCGGATGCTTGGACATTTTCACGTGACCAACGAACTGCCTCAATGGATTTGCCCGCTGGTGATGTGCCTTTTGAAATAACCGTCTATAAAACGGATGGTTGGATGCCTCCGATTTTGGGTATGAATATTCAAGGACCAAACTTCAGAAGTTGTCCATATAATTCATTAGGATCGATGTTGGCAACCGCTCCCAATGATCCGATTTTCTTGGATGCCAAAGAGCCTACGATTCTCCGTTCATTTTCGGATATTGTGAAGGATGGAAAGAAGCAAAAACGTATCACACACGCTGTGAACGTGGGTAATCAGGATAAATTGCATTATACTTACGACCTTTCAAACGGAGCAATTGCTCAAATTTGGAAAGGTGATTTCTTGGATACCTCGCCCATGTGGGACAATCGTGGAGACGGTTCTTCTCGTCCACGGGGAGCAGTTTTGGCTTTAAAAGATGCACAAATTGTTGTCTCGAATGATTCAAAAGGTACGTTCACCGAAGCGCCCATCGAAAATTCAAATTATCGTGCTTTAGGATATGATTTGAATACGGATAATCTTCCAACTTTTCGGTATAAAATCTACGGCTCGGACGTGGAAGACCAAATCAGAATTACGGATGGAAAATACCTGACTCGTACTTTGATCGTGAAGAATACGGACGTTAATAAACCAATGATGTGCCGTTTGGCGGTTGGTTCAAGCATTAGCAAATTGACGGACGATACTTATGAAGTTGATGGAAAAAGTTATTATATCAAAATACCCACAGGAACGTTAGCAACCATCGAAAAATCAGGAGAAAATACCATGCTTTTGGTGCCTGTAAAAGATAAAGTTGAGTATTCGGTTCTTTGGTAATGCTTTTGTAAAACAGGCTTTAACCTGTTTAAAAGGGAATTTCACGTAACATTATTCATTTATTAAAAACATGAAAATAAAATCATTCATCCATACCTGCATACTTTTTGCCTTAGCGTGCATGGACGCAGGAAGCACTTTTGCCCAAGCAACTGAACCCACGGAAAACGATTATTACAAAATTGTAAAACTCCCGATTCCCGAAGGCATCGTGTTGGAAGTCGGAGGAATGGCAAAAATGCCCAATGGCGACATGGCAATTTCCACTCGCCGGGGAGACGTTTATATCGTGGAAAATATCGGTGCTGGAACGCCAGTGTATAAAAAATTCGCTTCTGGATTACACGAAATCTTGGGACTTGCCATTAAAGACGGCGTAATTTATGTGGCTCAAAGAGGCGAATTAACCAAACTGATAGATAAAAACGGCGACGGAAAAGCTGAACGTTACGAAACGGTTTATGAATTGCCAATATCAGGACATTATCACGAATATTCTTTTGGACCTAAAATCGGTCCTGATGGCGCTTTTTATGTGACGGGTAACGTTGGATTTGGGGCATCAGACTGGTGGGCAGGAAAATCTTTTGTGCCATGGAGAGGTTGGACGCTGAAAATTACCGAAGATGGAAAAATGACTCCTTTCGCCGCAGGAATGCGTTCTCCTTGTGGTATTGGGATGGTTGATGGCGAGTTTTTTTACGGAGATAATCAAGGAGATTGGATGGGTTCGGGCTTTATTTCGCACGTTGAAAAAGGTGATTTTATGGGACATCCCGCTTCGTTGGCTTGGGCAGACCGTCCAGAATCACCCGTAAAAGTGCGTAAGGATATGATTTTTGCCAAAGTTGATCCCCGTGACGACCCAAAAGTAAAACCCGAATACATCAAAGACCAACCCATGACAACGATTTACGAAATGGGCAAAACGACTTATCCAAACATGGGTATCAAAGCCCCAGCCGTTTGGTTGCCTCACGGCGTTTTGGGCGTCTCGACTTCGGAAATTATTACGGAAGATACCAAAGGAAACTTCGGCCCTTTCGAAGGACAATTATTCGTAGGTGATCAAGGAATGTCTAAAATTGCCAGAGTATTTCTGGAAAAAGTGGACGGAAAGTATCAAGGAGCCTCTTTTGATTTTAGAAGGGGCTTTCGTTCGGGAGTTTTACGAATGGCTTGGGGAAGTGATAATGCCATGTATGTCGGTGGCACAAACCGTGGTTGGGGTTCTGTTGGTAAAGAGGCTTTTGGTTTAGAACGTTTGGTATTTACAGGAAAAACACCCTTTGAAATGAAAGCGGTGAGAGCCATGCCAGACGGTTTTGAGATAGAATTTACGTCTCCCGTAAACAAGCAAACGGCTGAAAATGTGAACAATTATGACGTGTCGAGTTATGTTTATAAATATCATCCCGTTTACGGAAGTCCGCTCGTGGATAGAAAAGATAATGCTGTGCGAGGGGCAAAAGCAACGGAAGATGGGATGAAAGTAAGAATTGTTTTGGACGGTATGCGTGAAGGTTATGTACACGACATCAAGCCCGAAGGCGTACGTTCAGCGAAGGATAATTTGTCCTTATTGCACGGTTCGGCTTATTATACTCTGAACAATATTCCAAAAGGCGAAAAGGCAAATATCACGTTGGTAACGCCCAAAACTCGGGCAGAACGTGAACGTGAGGATGCAGGTGCAAAAGCTAATTCACCCGATAATCAGATGAAAGAAGCCATGCCAACCACGTCGGGCGTTGCGGCAGCAGCAAAAGGAAAAAATAATCCTAAAACCACGTCTGTAACGCCAGCAGCTTTAAAATCAGCCATAATTACCGATGCGGAGGCGACAAAATTATTGACAAAACATACGTGTTTGGCTTGTCATAAAATTGGTGAGCGTGCCGTTGGACCTTCGTATAAAGAAGTAGCCAAACGCAATTATACCAACGAGCAAATTGAAGCCTTGATTTACGAACCAAAACCAGAAAACTGGCCTGAATTAACACCCATGGCACCCATGACCAACGTGCCAAAAGCGGATGTCAAAAAGATTGCGGCTTGGATTAATTCTTTGGGAGAGAAGTAAAATATATTTGGTTTTGGTTGAAACTTTCCTTAAAACCTACAACTTCATAGCATTTCCGTTCGTTGGAAGAATTTAAGATAATTGCAAATTTCAGAAAAAAGATGGCAAAGATTCTTCTATTTAAAAAATTGGCAAATAATTAGAAAACGAAGGATAGTCTACGAAATTTTAGGTTTTGGTGGGGGCTTGTAAAAGTGGAAAAATTAGATAATTTGCGAAATTTGCTATTCCTTGACGTTGAGTGTAAAGACCTTTTTTAATATTCCGTTTCTCGCTTGCAAACAAAGGTATAAGAAAGTTTTGCTGAATTTTTTATAAAAAGCTGATAGTTATTAACTAATTTCAATGCTTTCCTTTTCTTTCTAAGAAAAACTCCGTAATTTTGCATTCTTTTCAATAGAATACCGTGAAAAAGAGTATACTAAATACATTCAAGATTGACATCTTCCGTCTCGAAAACAAGCAATATCTGCATGAATTTGAAGGAGATAATGATTTTTTTGAAGCACTCGATCAAAGTTTAATCGAAAAAGGGAATTTTAAGGCAACTATTATTCTTAATAAAAACGAAACGATGATTCAGATGATGTATAAAATCACTGGAAGCGTTGAATTAACTTGCGATAGAAGCCTTGATTTGTTTGATTTTCCAGTGGATATTAATCAGAAAATGATTCTTAAATTCTCCGACCATAACGAAGAAATTACGGAAGAACTAATGCTGATTGACCGTAATTCACAGTATATCAACGTTGCACAAGATATTTTTGATTTTATCGGCTTACAAATTCCCATCAAAAAACTTCATCCACGTTTCGTGAAAGACGAAATAACGTATGAAAGTTTAATGAAAAAATTTGAAGACGAATACGAAGAAGAAGATTTTGAGGAAGATGAATTAGACGACGATGATGAAGATTTTGATTTCGGAGATCTTGATGATGACAATAGTTTTCAATCAAATGATGAAGAATCAGAAGACGAGGGAGAAATCGTTTATTCAACCAACAAAAATGATACAGAAGAAGAGCAAAATACCGAAGTACAAAAGCCCATTGACCCACGTTGGGAGGCTTTGATGAAACTGAACAAAAATTAGTAATAAATAAATAACGAATCATAAATTAAGGAAATAAAGAAATGGCACATCCTAAACGCAGAATTTCGACGACTCGTAGAGATAAAAGACGTTCACACGACTTCGGAACTCCAAAAACAATCACTACTGACCCAACAACTGGCGAAATCCATTTGCGTCACCGTGCCCACGTATTCGAGGGTAATTTGATGTACAAAGGTAAAATGGTAGTTGAAGGTTATGCTGTTCAAGCATAGTTAATTATTAAGATTCAGGGGTTGGACATTAGGAATAAACTAATATTCAACCCCTAAATTTTTGTGGGATATTTTAATTTAGTTTATAGCTAAATCACGTGTAAATCTTTGATTAATAATGAGTTGTAGGTATAAATCTCAAGTCCCAAATTTCAAACCTTAATTATTTTTGTGAAAAAATACTGATTAACACTTCATTAGTCGTTAAATTTGTGGTTAAATCGTTTAACCGAAATAAATATTAATGAAGATAGGTATTGATGCAATGGGTGGGGATTATGCTCCCAAATCAATCGTTGAGGGAATCATTTTAGCAGCACAAGAAATACCTGCTGACACTACCATCGTATTGATTGGTAAAGTTCAGGATATTCAACAAATACTTGATAATCAAAAGTTTAAGGGTACAAACATTGAAATTGTTGAAGCAAATGAGACTATTGAAATGGGTGAACACCCCGTTAGAGCTTTGCAATCTAAACCCAATTCCAGTATAGGAGTTGGGTTTAAACTTTTAAAGACGGGCGAGATTGACGTATTTGCCTCCGCAGGAAGCACCGGAGCGATGATGGTTGGGTCTTTATTCTCGATAAAAACCATTGATGGGGTTCAACGTCCACCAATTGCAGGATTTGCTCCACAAATTGACGGAAATTTGGCGGTAATTTTAGATATTGGCGCTAATGCAGATGTAAAACCAGAAATATTAGCTCAATTTGGTATGCTGGGTTCTATTTACGCAAAAGCAACAATGGGTATTGAAACACCGAGAGTAGCTTTGATGAACATTGGCGAGGAAGAAGAGAAAGGTTCATTAATTGTTCAACAAGCGCATAAATTAATGAAAGAAGATAAATCCATCAATTTTATTGGTAATATTGAAGGAAAAGATTTTTTCAAAGGGAAAGCTGATGTTATTGTTACCGATGGTTTTACTGGAAACATCCTTTTAAAAATGGGTGAGTCTCTCTACGGAATTATGAAAGATAGAGGAATTAGAGATGAATTTTTAGACAAAACAAATTACGAAGCCGTTGGTGGCAGTCCGATAATTGGGGTAAACGGAAATGTTATTATCGCTCATGGTTCGTCGTCGGCAACGGCAGCAAAAAATATGGTTCATCTTTGCCGTAAGTTAGTTGAATCAAAAGTTAATGAAAAAATTAAAGAAGCGTTAAGGTAGGTATGGGATAGTAGGTATGGGGTAGTAGGTATGAGGTCGTTGGTATGAGAGTGTAGTTTTAGAGGCGTAGGTAGAGTTATTAATATTAAAACTTCTATCACATTTTAACTACGTTCTTTTGCTGAGATTTACGTGCAACAATTACCCTAATACCGCAAGCCTAATATCTACTACCTAAAATGTTATGACCAAAATAACTGCTGCTATTACGGGTGTCCAAGGATACGTTCCCGAAGACATTCTTACTAATGCTGACCTAGCTAAACTTGTGAATACCACCGACGAATGGATAATGACTCGAACGGGTATAAAAGAACGTCATATTTTAAAAGGTGAAGGAAAAGGAACTTCTGTAATGGCTATTGAAGCGGTTAAAGGTTTGTTAGCAAAAACAAATACGAAGCCCGAAGAAATAGACTTATTGATTTGTGCCACTATCTCGCCCGACCATTTTTTTCCTGCTACGGCCAATATTATTTGCCACGCTGTGGGAATTTCGCAGGTAGGTTCTTTTGATCTTGCCGCTGCGTGTTCTGGTTTTATTAATGCTCTTACGACGGGTGCAATGTTCATAGAATCAGGGCGTTATAAAAAAGTGGTGGTGGTTGGAGCCGATAAAATGTCATCAATTGTTGATTATACTGATCGTACTACTTGCGTATTATTTGGTGATGCAGCAGGAGCGGTATTATTAGAAGCCAATTACGAAGGTCTGGGAATTCAAGATTTTATTTTGAAATCTGACGGTTCGGGTGCTAATCATTTAATCCAAAAAGCGGGTGGGAGTGCTTATCCACCTACGCACGAAACGATTGATGCAAAGCAACATTTTATTCATCAGGAAGGTCCAGCGGTTTTTAAATTTGCCGTTACCAGAATGGCGGATGTTTCGGCGGAAATCATGGAAAGAAATAATTTGACGGGTGATGACATTGCGTTTTTGGTGCCTCACCAAGCCAATAAACGCATTATTGATGCAACAGCACATCGGATGGGTGTTGGGGAAGAAAAAGTAATGTTAACCATTCAAAAATACGGAAATACTACGGCAGCAACGATTCCGCTATGTTTATGGGATTATGAATCTCAATTGAAAAAAGGAGATAATCTGATTTTGGCAGCGTTTGGTGGAGGATTTACGTGGGGAAGTATTTATTTGAAATGGGCGATTTAGATTGGTTATTTGTTACTGGTTAAGAGATATTGGTAATATTCAATTTTAAATTATAAAATCATGATTCAAAGTAATTTCAAAGACTGGACATTAGAGAAAATAGATGAATCATTTGGTTTGAGACAGGTTTTTAATACAGCCCTCTTAGATGATTTAATGAATTACAACAAGGAATTTTCTGAATTTGAAACACAGTATATAAAAAACCTACAAGCACATTTTATTCTTGGAGGTGACGACTGGAATGAGGTTGAATTAGAAAATAAATTCATTAGTCCTCTTATCATGTTTTCTTCTAAACCAAGTGAGTTATTTTCGTATTTTTTAGAGCGAGATTTGACTATGGATATTGAGGGTTATCATCTTACAGGTAGAGTTGACGGAATGATAGCATCAGGTTTTAGAAGTCCCAAAAAACCGTATTTCTGTTTGAATGAATATAAAAGAGGCACAGATCCCAATGGAGACCCAAGAGGACAGGCTTTAATTTCTATGTTGGTTGCACAGAAATTGAATGACCATAAGTTTCCTATTTATGGATGCTATGTAATTGGTAGAAATTGGTATTTTATGGTTTTGGAAGGGAAAGAATATGCCATTAGTAATGACTTTTCTTGCGTTGATGATGAAGTGTATGATATTTATAAAATACTTAAAAATTTGAATACTCAGATTGAAAAGTTAATATCGTTGTAGAAATTTTGTTGCAAAATATTTGTGACTAATTGATAATTAAGAATTAAACTATTCATGCGATTGTTGGTGAGAAATACTAAGAAGGTCGAGAAACTAAGGAAAATTGATTACCAAGAACATTAATTAAAGAACTCAAATAAGCCGTAAAAGAAATAAAACTAATAAAATCAGGAAAGAAGAAGGCACGAAATGCTGAGGATTTTTTGAATGAATTATAAAAGAATACAGTAAATAAACATATAATGGCAAATACCGCAGACATTAAAAACGGATTAGTAATTAAATTCAATAATGATTTATTCTCAATCATTGAATTCCTTCATGTAAAACCAGGAAAAGGTCCCGCTTTTGTGAGAACAAAATTGAAATCTTTGAACACAGGTAGAGTAATTGATAATACCTTCAACTCGGGCGTAACGATTTATCCTGTACGGGTTGAGCGCCGAGTATATCAGTATCTGTATGCCGAAGAATTTGGTTTTACCTTTATGGATAATATCACCTTCGAGCAAGTTACCTTGAACAAAGAAATGGTTCCTGCCTCAGATTTGATGAAAGAAGGCCAAGAAGTTGAAATTCTTATCAATACTGAAACTGATTTACCAATTTCATGCGAGATGCCAATGTTTGTTGAATTGGTGGTAACTTATACGGAAAATGGTATTAAAGGCGACACAGCAAATGCCCCTAAAAAACCAGCAACGGTTGAAACAGGCGCAACCATTACCGTTCCTTTATTTATACAGACAGACGAAAAAATCAGAGTTGATACTCGTACTTATGAGTACGTTGAAAGAGTTAAAAGTTAATTATTGGGGATTAGGATTTGGGGTTAGATTTACAGACTCCTTTAAATCCTAAATCCTAATCCCTAACCCCTAAAACACATGGAAAACAAAGAAATACAAAAACTTCTTGACTTTATTGCACAGTCAAATCTTGATGAGGTATCTATTGAAACCTCTGAACTGAAATTATCCGTTAAAAGATACGGTGTTGCACCCCTTGTTCAGCAAGTAGCGGCGGCTGTTCCAGTAGCAGCACAAGCTCCTGCCGTTGCTCCTGTGGCACAAGCACCAGTTGCTGCTCCTGTGGCAGCACCAGTAGCGGCCTCAAACAGAATTACTATCAAATCTCCGATGATTGGAACTTTCTATCGTGCGTCAAGCCCAGACAGACCTTCGTTGGTAGAAGTAGGTTCTGAAATTACGAAAGGAGCGCCTGTTTGTATTATTGAAGCCATGAAATTATTCAACGAAATAGAATCTGAAATTTCAGGACGTATCGTAGAAGTTTTGGTGGAAAATGCCACTCCTGTAGAATTCGATCAACCTCTTTTTGTTGTAGAACAGTAATTCAATTGATAATTGATAATTGAAATTGACAATTTTCGCTGTAATAAGTGAATACAACCTTCCAAAATATGATTTCTTTGGAATAATACTTTGTTAACTACCAATTATCAATTATCAATTGTCAATTGATAATTGATAAAGATGTTTAAAAAAATATTAATTGCCAATCGTGGCGAAATTGCGCTTCGGATTATTAGAACGTGCCGAGAAATGGGCATCAGAACGGTTGCAGTTTATTCAACTGCTGACCGTGAGAGTCTCCACGTAAAATTTGCGGATGAAGCCGTGTGTATTGGACCTCCGCCAAGTAGACAGTCCTATCTTAATATTCCCGCTATTATCTCTGCTGCCGAAGTTACCGGCGCAGATGCTATTCATCCAGGTTACGGTTTTTTGTCTGAAAATGCTGAATTCTCAAGAATTTGTGCTGAATATGGCATCAAATTTATTGGGGCAACTGCCGAGCAAATTAATGCTATGGGCGATAAAGCCACTGCTAAAGCAACCATGAAAAATTCGGGAGTACCGGTAATCCCAGGATCCGAAGGATTGATTGACACGGTTGAAGAAGCAAAAATCTTAGCGAAAGAAATCAAATATCCCGTTATTATCAAAGCTACGGCTGGGGGTGGTGGTCGTGGGATGAGAATTATTCGCAACGAAGAAGAATTTGATAAACTTTGGGATGATGCCAAAACAGAATCAGCAGCGGCGTTTGCCAATGATGGTTTATACATGGAAAAGTACGTTGAAGAGCCACGTCATATCGAGATTCAAATCGTGGGTGACCAGTTCGGAACGGTTTGCCATTTATCAGAACGGGATTGTTCGATTCAACGTCGTCATCAAAAATTATGTGAAGAAACGCCTTCGCCTGCCCTTACACCAGAATTGCGTGAGCGTATGGGAACGGCAGCGGTGAAAGGTGCAGCCGCAATCAAATATGAAGGGGCAGGTACGATAGAATTTCTTTTGGATAAAAACGGAGATTTCTATTTTATGGAAATGAATACTCGAATCCAAGTGGAACATCCTATTACCGAGGAAGTTACAAATTTTGATTTAATTAAAGAACAAATAAAAGTAGCGGCAGGAATTGCGATTTCAGGACAAAATTATTTTCCAAAATTATTTGCTTTAGAATGTAGAATAAATGCGGAAGATCCATCTAATAATTTCCGTCCATCGCCAGGGAAAATCACCAATTTGCATTTACCAGGCGGTCATGGTGTGCGAATTGATAGCCACGTTTATTCTGGATATACCATTCCACCAAATTATGATTCAATGATTGCGAAGGTAATTGTAACCGGTCAAAGTAGGGAGGAAGTGCTATTGAGAATGAAGCGAGCCTTGCAAGAATTTGTGATTGAAGGGATAAAGACAACGATTCCATTCCACATTAAACTAATGGACGATGAACGTTTTAAATCAGGAAATTTCACGACAGCGTTTATGGAAGGGTTTGATTTAAGTAATTTATAAGCATTAAGAATATTAAAAGCCCTCTGAAATTGATTTTAGAGGGCTTTTTTGATTAATTTGTAGAAATAACCTCGAAATAGTTATCTTCGCTCTCCAAACCAACCTATCTATTGTTTATGAATATTCCAATCCAAAAAACAAGCAACGAAGTCAAAAACTTTCTGTTCAGTCCTTACTTCGGTGATGGACTTCGGATAACTTTTGGGGTTGTTTTTCCGAGTTTGGTTCTTGCCCAATTCGACCTACTCAAAATAGGAATAACCGTTTCTTTGGGTGCTTTATGTGCGAGTATTGTCGATTCTCCGGGTCCAATTACTCACCGACGGAATGCCATGTTTTTGACCATCGGAACCGTTGCGGTAGTTTCTTTACTAACGGCACTCTGTAACTTTTCTGTCTATGCGTTGGGTCTATTTATTTTTGGATTAACATTCTTATTTTCAATGCTTTATGTGTACGGAACACGAGCAGCCTCGGTAGGGATAGCGGCTCTGTTAATCATGACTTTGGGCATTGGAGATATTCGTCCCTTGCCCGAAATTTTGCTGTATTCATTAGAAATTCTTTTGGGTGGAATATGGTACATTGCCCTTAGTTTGTCACTTCATCGTATTATGCCCTACCTCCAATCACGCTTGAATTTGGGAGAATGTTTGATTGAAATTGCTGATTTTATGCGAATCAAGGCGGGATTTTACCAAGAAGGAATGGATTATGATGAGAACTACAAGAAACTCATCGAAGCACAAATTACGGTAAATGATAAAATTGACGCAGTTAGGGAACAACTGTTTAAAAGTCGTGAAATTGTACGAGAAAATACCCAAGAAGGCCGTTTTTTATTAGTAATTTTTGTGGATATGGTCGATTTGTACGAACAAATTATGTCTACTTTTTATAATTACCAAAACCTACACAAACAGTTCGATCAAACGGGTATATTGACTGATTTTGAAAATACGCTTCATCTCCTAGCGGAACAAATTGATGAAATTGGTGCATCCTTAAAAGATGGAACAAACCCCAATTCTATTCTGAAATTACCTCGAAAAATTAAAGACTTAAAAATAGAAATTGAGGTACTAGTAGCCTTGAAAGAAAGGCCAGATGCAGAGGTAACTTTTTCAACGACGGGATTGCAAGCATTAAAAAATATTGAAGTAAACATTGAAAATATTTATCTGAGAATCAAGAAGATACGTGAATATTTTAAAGAGAAAAAACTCAAAACATTAGTTAAAAACGATATTAAAATTGCCTCTTTTATTTCTCATCAGGAATATGAATTGGATAATTTTACCGATAATCTAAACCTAAAATCAGAAAATTTTAGACACGCTCTTCGTATTTCAGGTATGATGTTAATTGGTTTTATCATCGCTCAATCGTTCAATTTTTTACACAGCAATTGGATTCTCTTAACGATTGTTGTGATTATGAAACCCGCCTATAGTCTAACAAAGGAACGCAATCTCGACCGCCTGATTGGTACAGTTTCGGGTGCTTTTATCGGGATGGTCATCCTTAACTACGTCACCGATAATCTTTTTCTTTTTGCCATTTTACTAATCTGTATGCTGGGGACGTACAGTTTTCAGCGTAAAACCTACCTTGTCAGCGTAGTTTTTATGACGCCATTTATCTTAATTCTGTTCGATTTTTTGGGCATGGGTAGCCGTGCTTTGTTGATTGAACGAGTGTATGATACGCTCATTGGTGGCGGACTTGCTTTTATCGGAAGTTATGTTTTACTACCAAATTGGGAACATGAGAAATTGAAAAAGACCCTAATTGAGATGTTAGAAGCTAATTTGGCGTACTATCATCAAGTTTCGCAAACGTATTTTGGGGTAAAATATGATCGAGTTCCTTATAAAATTATCCGAAAAGAGGTTTTTGTGAGAAGTGCCAATTTAGCTTCTGCCTTTCAACGGATGTATTCCGAACCAAAACATAAGCAATTAAGCATCAATGAAATACATAAATTTTCGGTTTTGAATCATTTATTTTCTTCTTACGTAGCCACGCTTGCCATGTATGCGAACGAACATTTTAAAGAAATGCCTGATTTTGAAGAATTAAAGGTTGTTGCACACCATACCGAAGTCATGCTGAAAGAAGCCATTAAAATTGTTGAAAAAAGTGAATTTGTTATGAAGGAAAATATTCAAATTTTGAAACTTAAAACAAATGCTGACGAACAAGAAGAAAGTAAAATCGTGATTCCCGAACAATATATGAACATCCAAAAAGCAGCGTATGATATTTGCAAGATTTCGGAGCAGATTCACTTGTAAGTTTGGAATTTTATACCCCAAATTTGCCAAACCCGAAAAGCGTGGTTAATTTTAATGAATAAATGTTTTTTGAGAAAACCGAACATCGAAAAACGAATTTCAAACATCGAACCAACACAATGATAAAAAATAACTGGACAAGAGAAGAAGTTGAAGCAATTTATAATTTGCCTTTCATGGAATTAGTCTATCGTGCTGCCACCGTTCATCGTCAGTATAATGACCCGCAAGAGGTTCAAATCAGTACATTATTATCCATCAAAACGGGCGGATGTCCGGAGGATTGTTCGTACTGTTCACAAGCGGCTCGCTATCATACGGATGTGAAAGTGCAGAAATTGATGGAAACCCCCGAAGTTTTGGCAGCAGCTCAACGGGCCAAAGATGCGGGTTCATCTCGTTTTTGCATGGGTGCTGCTTGGCGTGAAGTTCGTGATAATAAAGACTTTGACAAAGTTTTGGACATGGTAAAGGGCGTAAACGAAATGGGTTTGGAAGTTTGTTGCACCCTCGGAATGTTATCAGAATCCCAAGCTGAAAAGTTGAAAAATGCGGGATTGTACGCTTATAATCACAACATTGATACGAGCGAAGAAAACTATGAAGACGTGATTTCAACTCGTACTTTTGCGGATCGTTTGAATACCATTGATAATGTTCGTAAGGCAAAATTATCCGTTTGTTCAGGTGGAATTATTGGTTTGGGTGAAGGAGATTCCGACCGTATGGGAATGTTGAAAACCCTGGCAAATATGCCACAACATCCTGATTCTGTACCAATTAACAATTTGGTACCCATAAAAGGAACGCCACTGGGTGAGCAAGAACCCGCTTCTATTTGGGATATGGTGAGAACAATCGCTACCGCAAGAATCTTGATGCCAAAATCAATGGTAAGACTTTCGGCAGGACGCATGGATATGTCTTACGAAGGGCAAACCTTATGTTTTATGGCGGGGGCAAATTCAATTTTCTCGGGTGATGTGCTTTTGACAACGCCAAATCCGGCGGTATCGAATGATAAGGAATTATTCCAAATCTTGAGCATTAAGCCAAGAGAAGCTTTTAAAGACAAAAAAGCAGAAGTGAATTTTATACCAAGTGTAGCGGAAGTAATGGAGGAGGTTTTGAATTAAGGTTTTTCATTTGTAAAGATAGTTAAAGCCACTAATGAACATAGATAAGTACGCTCTAAAAGCATCCGAAAATTATATATCCTTCGAATTTATAAGTGAAGGCAGAAATGGAAGAATTAAGAAAAAAATTGTTTTTACGATAATTGAAGAACCGAATATTTGGAATTTAGGATTTGGCGACGTTGATAGTTTAACTGATGAAATTAATGATTTAGCAAAATCTGGAAATGGTGATGGTGAAAAAATATTGGCCACAGTAGCACAAGCAACACTCATTTTTACAAAATACCATCCTGAATCCTTAATTTTTGCAGAGGGAAGTACACCAACTCGTACAAGACTTTACAGAATTGGAATTAGTCAATATTTCGATGTAATATCAGAAACGTTTTTAGTTTGGGGCTTGTTAAATAATGATTGGCAATCATTTGAAAAAAATCCATTTGATACAATTG
>JBBAKZ010000012.1:15487-18807 GCA_040403275.1 Arcicella sp.
ATTTTTAGTGAAGAGAAAATTAGATATATTTGATTTATAAAACAACAATGATATGTTAAAGTCCTTCAAAATACCAGCTGTTGAAATTGATTTGACTATCAACGAGAAGCAAAAATATGATTTTATTGAGCGCAAAATAGCAAAGGCTAAAAAAACGTTAAAAAAAGTGGGACTTCCCAAAGAGTTAGTTCATCAATAATTACCAAAATTAATCATAAACATGGCATTACAAAAAGGCGATAAAGCCCCAGATTTTAATCTTTATAACTCTGATAAACAAGAAGTTAGCCTTTCGGACTACAAAGGTAAAAATGTAGTTATCTTATTTTTTCCCTTAGCTTTCACGGGTACTTGCACTACTGAATTGTGCGAAATAAGAGATAATATTGCTTCATACGCAAAGCTGAATGCTGAGATTTTAGCCATTTCAGTAGATTCGCTTTTTACCTTAGAAAAATTTAAGGCAGAGCAAAAATTACCTTTCAATCTCCTTTCAGATTTTAACAAAGAAACCTCAGCAGCATACGGTTCGTTGTACGAAAACTTTGTTTTGGGTATGAAAGGTGTTTCGAAGCGTTCGGCTTTTGTGGTTGATGCAGCAGGAACAATTCAGTACACGGAAGTGTTGGAAAGTGCGGGAGACATCCCTGATTTTGTGGCCGTGCAAAGTGCTTTACAAAGTCTATAACAAAATTCTTTTTTTCATGTTGATAGGGTATCTAAATGTTATCAACATGAAAAATCTTTTATTCCTACCTCTCTTTTTGTCATTTACGACAAGCATTTTCTCGCAAAATTTAACTTTATCTAACTTCAATCAAGAACGAATTGATTTGAATCGAAAAGGGCTGACCGTTTTGGGTTCGTGGGCGGGTGCAAACCTAATTACGAATGGCATTTTACTGGCGAATTCGTCGGGAAGTGATAAATATTTCTACCAAATGAATGTCTATTGGAACGTCGTAAACGGTGCTTTGGCGGGTTTGGGCGTATTGCAAGCCAAGAAAACACAAGCAAATTTGAACGCTTTTCAAACTTGGGAAGAACAAAGTAGTACGGAAAAAACCTTCTTGGTCAATACTGGGTTGGATGTTGCTTATGTGATGACAGGGGTCTATTTACTCGAAAAAAGCAAGAATTCAATTGATAGTCAGGATATGTTGAAAGGCTACGGTCAATCGGTGATTTTACAAGGCGGATTTCTGCTGCTTTTTGATGGAATGATGTATGGAGTTCATCGTTCGCATCTGAAAAAAGGGAAAGCTATTTTTGAGAATCTTACGTTTACTGGGAATTCACTGGGTATTACTTGGCAGTTTTGAAGCTGTCCGAAGAACAGTTTTTATCAAAACAACAAAACTAAGGGTCATTTCGACTATCTACTAATAACATTAGAATATGCCTCCAAAATTATTTTTTTTCAAGTGAAAACCCAATTGAAATTCCCAAAACTCGTGCCAATGACGACGATAGCACAATGAAAATATTATAATATTAAACGAATAAGTTTATTCCAATTTTTCGTATTGGTTGTGAATTCTCAAGAGAATTACCCCAATAATTACCGCCACAACGGCCATAACTGTACTCAATAAACCCTCGATACCAAACGACAGTTTTATTAAAATAGTGGAGATAATAAATCCTGAATT
This sequence comes from Arcicella sp., assembly GCA_040403275.1. Lineage (GTDB taxonomy): Bacteria > Bacteroidota > Bacteroidia > Cytophagales > Spirosomataceae > Arcicella. The sequence continues at coordinate 17,140 of JBBAKZ010000012.1, forward strand.
TCGGATAACTTTACTAAATTCGTCGGTATGGAAAAATGAAATTAACAATAATAAAACATCCGTCAAGATTAATACAGTAAAAAATTCATCAAAGAAAATTTTATTAATATCTCTAATTGAACCAACAATCTTGCTAACGGTTATAAAGTTTTCAAAAATCCAATTACCAAAACTATAAGTTGCTAAAATCAACAATACGGGCACTAATAGCGTTGCGATAATTTTTTTTGTTTCAACGAAATTTGCCACTTCTGGTGTTAGAATTACCTTTTCATCCTTATCTTTTTCTTGCTTTTTTTGATTGAGTTTATAAAAATAAAATATTAGATAAAACAAAATGATGGTGCCAATAATATCGTAGGTAAATTGTAAGTCTCCTTTAAGTTCAAACCAATCGGGCGTAAATTTTATCTTAGATAAATCTTTAAAAATTCGTCTAATCAAAATTAAAGTAACAATTTCATATTGTTTCCCAATGTATTTACTGATTGATTTTGGTAAGTAAAAAATCAACAAATAGACTTCGTAAATAAGAATGAACGAAAATGGGGTGTAAATAGCCACAATCGGATTTCCGAGCAATCCCGTAGCATCAGTAATTTTCAAAATTTTAAAATCAACCAAAGCAATCAACAGGGAATGAATTAAAAAACTGGCGATGGCAATTTTAATGATAAGTTCCTCACTCTTTTTTTTGGTCTTTTCTGAAAGGAAAAAATCGTGTAAGGTATTTAAAGTATTTGTAATTTTATTCATTTTTGCTTATTATCGTTGCGTACGTTATCAATGTAACTTAAATGATGACTTAAAGTTTCAAATAGGTATATTTAAGGTGTTTTTGTCTTTCTGTTAATGTAATTTTATTCAGATTATCCAAATTTAAAAAGATGTTAAAAAAACTATTATTCCTTCTTATTCCCATCACAGGATTTACCCAAACCCGAATCCTACTAAATGATTTGAGTGCCTTTAAAAACCCCAGTATAAATTGGACGATTGAAGGTGGCGTTACGGGTAGTTTTGATGGAAATGCCCTCAAGTCGATTGCTGGGAAAGGGGTGCTTTTAAGTACTTTGAGAGGTCCAAAATACCAAGCAACCGATGAGTTGTATTCGGTAATTGAACACGGTGATATTAAAATTTCACTTGATTTTATGATTCCAACCGGTTCAAATTCAGGTATTTACCTGCAAAGCCGCTACGAAGTTCAGATTTACGACACTTGGTTGAAAAAGCCGATTCTGGATAATTTTTGTGGCGCTATTTATCATCGTTGGGACGAATCTCGTGGGAAAGGCAATGAAGGTTACGAAGGCCATCCACCCCGACAAAATACGGTAAAAGCTCCGGGGCTTTGGAATCATTTAGAGATAGATTTTAAGGCACCAACGTTTGATGCGGCGGGTAAAAAACTGACCAACGCTCGCTTTAATTCCGTTTATTTAAATGGTATTTTAATCCATCAAAACGTTGAATTATTGGGCGTTACTCGTGGCTCAATTTCAAATCAAGAAGTAGCCAAGGCACCCTTCAGGTTTCAAGGTGATCACGGACAAGTAGCCTTCAAAAATATCGTTTATGAAGTTTTTGAAAAAAGTGATATCAGTTTCACGCCCGTAACTTACGAAGTATCAGAAGGCGTGGTTAATAACTTTAAACAGAGCAATC